>NZ_JBLMKT010000170.1:0-254 GCF_047779955.1 Streptomyces lothianensis
CAGCGTCAGCCTCCAGATCGTGGTCGGCTCGGTAGAGGAGGACGGGCGGCGCCCGATCACCGTCCACTCCACACCCGCAGGAGACAACCAGGCGGAGGCGTGGACGCTTCACGCCACCGGCTTCGTCGCACCCGCGACAACAGCGCTTCACGACACCTCCCTCACCGAGTGGCCCGCGCCCGGCGCCGAGGCCGTCTCGATCGACGGCGTGTATGACGTGCTGGCCGAGGCCGGCTTCGGCTACGGCCCTGTCT
>NZ_JBLMKT010000171.1:0-242 GCF_047779955.1 Streptomyces lothianensis
TCGAAGTCTTCGCCCATGTCGTGTTCGTCGGCATCGGCATCGTCTGCCCCGTGGATGGAGCGGTAGCGGTCGAGGGCGGGATAGAAGCCGTCTCTGTCGCCGGTCAGGCGCTCCCACGCAACGGCGGTCACATACCCCATCTCTTCGTAGAAGACGGCCTCTTCCACGCCGGTAGTCAGTGCGTACTGGATGTCGGGATGCTCTGCGAGATCGTCAGGGCAGCGCACCACACGCTCGTACCA
>NZ_JBLMKT010000172.1:0-241 GCF_047779955.1 Streptomyces lothianensis
TGACGGGACTGCGGCCCGGCGACCGGGTGATGGGCCTGTTCTCCGGCTCCTTCGGTCCCGAGGCCGTCACCGACCACCGTACTCTCGCCCCCATCCCCGAGGGCTGGAGCTACGCCCAGGCCGCGGCGGTGCCGGCGGTGTTCCTCACCGCGTACTACGGCCTCGTGGATCTCGGAGGCCTCACTGCGGGTGAGTCGGTGTTGGTGCATGCGGCGACGGGTGGTGTGGGCACGGCCGCGGT
>NZ_JBLMKT010000173.1:0-240 GCF_047779955.1 Streptomyces lothianensis
GCGGTCTCCACCGGCGCCTCGGACCCCCTCCTCAGCACCGCCCAGGCCCAGGTCTGGGGCCTGGGCCGGGTCGTCGCCCTCGAACAGCCCACCCGCTGGGGCGGTCTCGTCGACCTCCCCGACACCCTGGATGCCCGTACCTGGGAACTGACCGCGTCCGTCCTGGCCGGAACGACCGGCGAGGACCAGACAGCCATACGCCCCACAGGCGTGCACGCCCGCCGAGTCGTACGGGCGACG
>NZ_JBLMKT010000174.1:0-236 GCF_047779955.1 Streptomyces lothianensis
CGGCGAACACCTCGCCCTCGCCACCGCGCCACACGGCACGCAGGCCCTGGAAGACGGGGCCGTAGCCGTAACCGAGGTCGGTCATGGTCTCGTACAGGCCGTCGATCGACACCGGTTCGGCGCCGGGCGCGGGCCACTCGGTGAGGGGGGTGCCGTCGTGCGGTGTCGTCGCGGGTGCGACGAAGCCGGTGGCGTGGAGGGTCCAGGTGTCCGCGTCGTCGTCGTTGCCCGCGGGT
>NZ_JBLMKT010000175.1:0-231 GCF_047779955.1 Streptomyces lothianensis
CCCTCACCCTGCGCCCCGTCACCGCCGACCAGGTCAACACCTCCTCCTCGGACTCCCTGTTCCGCCTGACCTGGCAGACACTCGCAGCGCACGTCCCGACCCCGTCCGAGACCCCGGCAACCGAGGCCCCGGCGACCGAGGTCCTGGAGGTCGTGTCCGGCGCTCAGGGGGACGAGGGTGACGTTCCCGAGGCCGTGCACGCCCAGCTCGCAGAAACCCTCACCCGGCTTC
>NZ_JBLMKT010000176.1:0-231 GCF_047779955.1 Streptomyces lothianensis
CCCTCACCCTGCGCCCCGTCACCGCCGACCAGGTCAACACCTCCTCCTCGGACTCGCTCTTCCACCTCGACTGGCAGACACTCGCAGCGCACGTCCCGACCCCGTCCGAGACCCCGGCAACCAAGGTCCTGGCGACCGAGGTCCTGGAGGTCGTGTCCGGCGCTCAGGGGGACGACGGTGACGTTCCCGAGGCCGTGCACGCCCAGCTCGCAGAAACCCTCACCCGGCTTC
>NZ_JBLMKT010000177.1:0-229 GCF_047779955.1 Streptomyces lothianensis
AGGCGTGAGTGCGGGCTGTGGTCGGCGGCCAGCCACTGCTGAAGCCGGGTGAGGGCGTCCGATACCTGGGTGTGGACGGCGGCCATCACGTCCTGCCCGGTGGTGGTGCCCTGCACCTCCAGGACCTCGGTTGCCGGGGCCTCGGACGGGGTCGGGACGTGCGCTGCGAGTGTTTGCCAGGTCAGGCGGAACAGGGAGTCCGAGGAGGAGGTGTTGACCTGGTCGGCGG
>NZ_JBLMKT010000178.1:0-226 GCF_047779955.1 Streptomyces lothianensis
GCTGGAAGGCGTAGGTGGGGAGGGGGGTGCGGCGGGCTCCGGTGCCGGTGTAGACGGTCTGCCAGTCGATGGTGACGCCGTGGCAGTGGGCTTCGGCGAGGGAGGTGAGGATGCGGGTGTGGCTGCCTTCGTCGCGGCGGAGGGTGCCGAGGGTGGTGGCGTCTGTTTCGGTGTCTTCGATGGTGCCCTGGAGGCCCAGGGCGAGGACGGGGTGGGGGCTGACTTC
>NZ_JBLMKT010000179.1:0-226 GCF_047779955.1 Streptomyces lothianensis
ATAATCGACATACCTTCGTGGAACACCGCAGCGCGAATACCTTCACGTTCGCGCAGTACCTGCTCCAGTTGCAGCGCAGTGGCAGCTTTGGCGCAGATCACCAGCACTTTCTGAGAGCGATGGCTGGTCAGGTAGCCCATCAGCCACTCAACGCGCGGATCGAAGTTCCACCAGGTGGCGTTATCACCTTCAAATTCCTGATAAATACGCTCCGGGTAGAGCATAT
>NZ_JBLMKT010000055.1:0-127765 GCF_047779955.1 Streptomyces lothianensis
ACCGCACGGGTGACCAGCCGTCAGCCCCTACGACACCACGAGTTCAACCTCAGTAAGGGCAGCGCCGGGCCGAGTCACCATGCCACCGCCCACCGCCACCGCCCCCGCTACCCGCCGCCCACCGTGGAGCGGGCGGCGAACTCTGGGTAACGAAAACTTCACGCCGAGCAATGGGCGGGATCCAGCCACGCGGGCGCACCGGGCCCTGGCATGAGCCCGGCGGCGCTGCAACCCTGCGAACGCGCGCAGCGGCCAAGCACCTGGTTGCGTCGCTTCCCCCTCAGGAGCCCGGGCGGTCCCCCATGCCGCCCGGGCTCCACCTCGTACACCCGAGGCCAGTGGCACCGGACCAAGCTCCTGGGCAAGGCGAGCGGACGCGTACTCGCTGGGGCGAGGCTCGCACCGAGCTCCGCCGTGGAGCCGGCCGCCGCGGACTCGCCATGACCGACCGCCGCAAGGAACCGGGCCGAACGGATTCAGCCGATCCGCGCGGAGAGTTCACTCGCGGACCGGATTCCACCGGACGCGCAGGTCCGCCCACACGGCCTCACGGGGCAGTGCCCCGACGTCGACGCCCCACCGCTCCGACAGCACGGCCACGGTCATCAGCCAGGAGCCGGGCCAGCCGCACGCCCCTGCGAGTCGAGGAGAAGCACTGGGCGAAGGCGTGAGTGGAGGCATGGGTGAGGGTGTCGAGTCGGCGTGCATCCATGGGCCAAGCTTCCCGGCGGAAGACTCCGACAGCCGACGCCGAGCCGCGTACGCTGCGCGAGCGTACACGCACGCACTGTGGACAGTACGGACCGCGAGCCGTGCCCCTGGGTGACCGGAGGTGGTCACAGTGGACCCAGCACGTACGGAGTGCGGCGAACCCGAGCCGTCGGACGGCATGAAGGCGTTCGGCGCGGTGGTCCAGGCTTTACGGGAGCACGCGGGGCTCAGCCGCGAGGAGTTCGCGCTGCAGGTCGGCTACTCCAGACACACGGTGGCCTCCGTCGAACCGGGGCGCCGCATGCCGGACCGCGACCTCGTCGACCGAGCGGAGGCCGCGACCGGCAACACCGGGGCACTGCGCCGCTCGGCCCAGCACCTGTCCCGCCAACCGGGCCTTGCGGCGTGGTTCCGCCAGTGGGCCCGCATGGAACAGCAGGCGGTCAGCCTGTACACATACGAATGCCGCCTGGTCCCTGGCCTGTTGCAGACCGCCGCCTACGCCAGAACCCTGTTCGTGAACCAGCTCCCACCCCTGGGCGACGAACAGATCGAGGCCCAGCTCCAGGCCCGCCTCGGCCGGCAGCGCCTGCTACGGGAACGGCCGAACACCGCGTACAGCTTCATCCTCGAAGAGCAGGTCTTCGTCCGGCGGACGGGCGGCACGAAGGTGACCCGCGAACTCATCGACCACATCCTCGACCTCGCCGAACTGCGCAACATCGAGGTGCAGTTGATGCCGCAGGTGCGCGAGAGCCATGCCGGTCTCGCCGGACCGATGCAGCTCCTCGAGTCACCCGACAACCGGTGGTTCGCGTACATCGAGGGCCAGAAGACCGGCCAATTGATCTCGGACCGCAAAGAGGTCAGCACGCTCCAGATGCGGTTTGCCAGGATGCGCTCACAGGCCCTGACGCTGGAGGACTCCCTGGGCCTTCTGCGGCGGATGCGAGGAGCGCTATGACCGGCACCGGACTCACCTGGTTCAAGAGCAGTTACAGCGGCGGCGACGGCGACAGCTGCGTCGAGGTCGCCCCCTGCCCCACCGCCATCCACGTACGCGACTCCAAGGACACGACCCTGCCGAGCTTCCACGTGGCCCCAGCGGCTTGGCGCGCCTTCGTCTCAGCCATCCCGCCACAACCCGTGCGGGCGAAGGTCCGCTCGACTACCCACCGGTAGACGCCAGGACCAGTGCCATGGCGGGTGTTTCGTCGGGCGATTGCCCGGACGATGCGGTTCAGAATACCTTTCACCCTGACTTCGGCAAGGGTCAGGCTCAGGTGTGACCTACACCATGATCAGGCCTGCTACGGCGAGGCCTGCAGCCAGAGCGAGCGGGCCATCCACGGACCAGCTGCGGCGAACCCTGCGAGCGACTTTCACGCCCTTTCCATGAACGGTCGGGAGCTTTGTCGCTGCAAGTCCGCTTTGGATCTCTGACGCAGCACGGTCACTTGTTTTGAAGAGAAGGCTGTCCAGCAGCGAACCACCAAAGCCAAAAGGTCGAATTACTTCGCCATGGGACGTCTCGATCTCCAGCGCTCCTCCGGAGTTCGCCATCACGCCGCGCACAGCTTGCTTAGGAATCACGAACGTCATGATGAGACTGTCCACGCGAATAACCCCATCCGCCAGGACCACCTTGCAGCTTCCGATCCTCCGAAAGAGCGCCGTCACAGCCGAAATTACCGCCCCGATCAGGAAGGCGTTACGGTAGTCCTCACGCGCCAGTGCCGCAGCTAGGACTAGAAGGTATAGCCCCCAGAGGGATGCAATCCCTGCCCAACTGACGATGGGCCAGGACCGGCGGCGCAGAACGCGCCGCCGATCCATACTCTGCCTTGACATTAATCCTCAACATCCTCTGCCAGCAAACGCACTGGCGTTGCCAGCGCCACAGAATCCCCATGAGAGCTGCGAGTTCACACCGACGTTCAAGGCTGTCCTACTGCGGTCAACGACGTTGACCGACTGCGTGACCATCCCTTTCCGCCCGCCGCCAACTCCCGTGCCATATCCCATCTTCGTCCTGTACGCCGGAACCTTGACCGTGACTCGCTCGATCGCGTTCCCCGTGAATGCGGAACGCCAATTCCCGGCACCCATCGCGCGGGCTGCACTCACTGCCACGAGGCCACCCCCGACAGTCCAAGCAAGTGTCTTGCCGTATCCGGCCCAGTCCATCTCTCCAGTCTTGAGATAATCGCCAGCATATGCGGCCGTGGCTGCGGCAACCCCGACGACTGTGCACATTCCCGCTGAGACCACCAGGCACGCCCCGAACCCGACAATGGTCATGCCGAGCTTGATTCCCTCCCAGTGATCGCTTGTCCAATCCGCGACCCCTGACACTACCCTGCCGCCTGTACTATCCCATGCGCTCTTCAGGCCGTTACCGACGCTCTCCCAAAAGCCCGCTTCCTTCTTCTCTGCCTCTTGCCGGGCCTTTTCTGCTTCGTATGCGGCTCTGTCGGGCCTGCCCTGAGTTCCGTGGACGTCCGGTATGACCGGATGGCATCGGGGTGCCCGGTGCCGGGAAGGATCATGATGGGCGACAGGAATGAGCCCGGCAAGCGTTCGAGCGTCGTACGTACGGGAGCCGAGTTGACTCAGCGACAGGTACAGGACCAGGAGATCGCGGCAGCTGGTCGAGCGGGCTCGAAGTGAGGGCGTGAGCCTGGTCGGGCAGGACAGCCTGTTCAAGGGGTTGTTGAAGAGTGTGCTGGAAGGCGCGCTTGAGGCGGAGATGACGGAGCATCTCGGCTATGAGAAGGGTGATCCGGCCGGCCGCGGGACGGCGAACGCGCGCAACGGGACAGGCTCGAAACGGGTGCGCACCGACCTCGGCGAGGTGGAGATCGCTGTGCCCCGGGACCGGGAGGGTACGTTCGAGCCGCAGATCGTGGCCAAGCACCAGCGTCGGCTGGAGGGCTTCGACGAGGCCGTGCTCTCGCTCTATGCGAAGGGCCTCACCACGGGTGAGATCCAGCAGCACCTCGCGGAGATCTACGACATGGACGTCTCGCGCGGGCTGATCTCACGGGCCACCGACAAGATCAAGGACGAGGTCGATGCATGGCGGTCGCGTCCGCTGGACGAGATCTATGCAGTCCTGATGATCGATGCGATCGTCCTGAAGATCCGCGACGGGGCGGTCTCCAACCGGCCGGTCTACATTGCGGTCGGGATCAGTCTCGAGGGCGAACGTGACGTGCTGGGCATGTGGGTCGGCACTGGCGGCGAGGGCGCCAAGCAGTGGATGACATGGCTGGCAGAGCTCCGTAACCGGGGCGTCCAGGACGTGCTGATTTCCTGCTGTGACGGGCTGAAGGGACTGCCCGATTCACTCACGGCGATCTGGCCGCAGACCGACGTGCAGCTCTGTGTCGTGCACATGGTCCGCAACTCGCTCCGGTTCGCCTCCCGCGCCCACTGGCAGGCCATCACCAAGGAACTGCGGCAGATCTGCACCGCACCGACCGAAGAAGCGGCCAAGGCCCGGTTCGCCGAGTTCGAGGAGGGTGGGGCAGCCAGTATCCGGCGATGACCGGGCTGTGGCGCAAGAACTGGGTGCACTTCGCCGAGTTCCTGAAGTTCCCGCTCGGCGTCCGCAAGATCGTCTACACCACGAACATGATCGAGTCACTGAACTCGCGGTTCCGGCAGGCCAGTCGCCGCCGCGGGCACTTCCCCAGCGAGGACGCCGCCCTGAAAGTCCTCTACCTCGCGATCCGGCATCGCGAACCCAACCGCCCGAACCCGACCGGCCGGACCCACAACTGGAAAGCCGCCATCAACGTCCTCGTCGGCTACTACGGCGACCGCATCGACCTCGACGGATTCGGCCTGAACACCACCGAGTGATCAACCGCAACTAAACCAGCAACACGTCAAAGAAGCGGCATACACGGAAACCGAGACACGCCCAGGCCAGGAAGCCACAGCTCCCGGCTCCCCTGCCTGGCAACGGCAAGGGGCCGTCCTGTCGCGCGACAGGACGGCCCCTTGCTCAAAAGAACACTCAGGTGTTCACCGGACGTTCACGCCGACCGCCGCACCCGCGCCGCCTTGCGGGCCTCCGCCATCTCGCGGGCCTCGGCCGTGCGGCGGGACGGGGAGCCGGAGCGGGAGCCGCCTGCGCGGGAGCCGCCCGTGCGGCCGCCCGGCTGGCCCGCGCCGGAGCCGCCCGCCTGGCCGCGGCGGGTGCCGCGGCCGCGGAACGGGGCTCCGCCGCGGGGCTGCTTGGGGCGGTCGGCGGGCGGGGCCGCCGTGACGACCGGTATGCCGGAGGGGGTCTGGGCGCCGGTGACGCGGGTGAGTTCGGCGTCGCCGGAGCGGACCTCGGCGGTCTGCGGGCGGATGCCGGCATCGGTCATCAGGCGGCGCATCTCGCGGCGCTGGTTGGGCAGCACGAGGGTGACGACGCGGCCGGACTCGCCGGCCCGTGCGGTGCGGCCGCCTCGGTGCAGATAGTCCTTGTGGTCGCCCGGCGGGTCCACGTTGACCACGAGGTCGAGATCGTCGACGTGGATGCCGCGGGCCGCCACGTTCGTGGCGACGAGTGCGGTGACCTCGCCGTTCTTGAAGCGGTCGAGGGTGCGGGTGCGCTGCGGCTGGGACTTGCCGCCGTGCAGCGCCCCGGCCCGTACACCGCTGGCGAGCAGGTGCTTGACCAGCTTGTCCACGGAGTGCTTGGTGTCCAGGAACATGATCACGCGGCCGTCACGGGCGGCGATCTCCGTCGTCACCGCGTACTTGTCGGCGATCTGGATGTTGAGGAGGTGGTGCTCCATCGTCGAGACCGCGCCCGCGGACGGGTCGACGGAGTGGACGACCGGGTCGGTCAGATAACCGCGGACGAGTTTGTCGACATTGCGGTCGAGGGTGGCCGAGAACAGCATCCGCTGGCCCTCGGGGTGCACCTGGTCGAGCAGCTGGGTGACCTGCGGCAGAAAGCCCAGGTCGCACATCTGGTCGGCCTCGTCGAGGACGGTGATCGTCACCCGGTCGAGGCGGCAGTCACGGCGCTCGATGAGGTCCTTGAGGCGTCCGGGCGTCGCGACGACGATCTCCGCGCCGGAGCGCAGCGCACCGGCCTGGCGGCCGATCGACATTCCGCCGACAACGGTCGCCATCCGGAGGTTCACGGCTGTGGCGTACGGCGCGAGCGCGGCGGTGACCTGCTGGGCGAGCTCACGGGTGGGCACGAGCACCAGGCCGAGCGGCTGCTTGGGCTGGGCGCGGCGGCCCGCGGTGCGGGCGAGCAGGGCGAGGCCGAAGGCGAGGGTCTTACCGGAGCCGGTGCGGCCGCGGCCGAGCACGTCGCGGGCCGCGAGGGAGTTCGGCAGGGTGGCGGCCTGGATCGGGAAGGGGGCGGTGACGCCCTCGGCGGCCAGGGTCTTCAGGAGCGCGGCCGGCAGGTCGAGTTCCTGGAAGGACTCGACGGCGGGCAGCGCGGGTGTCACGGTCTCGGGGAGCGCGAATTCCGCGGGCGGCGTGCTGCGCTTGCGGCCGCGGGAGGCGTTGGGGCCTGCGGCGGCGTTACGGCCCCCGCTCCGGTTGCCTGAACGGTTCGAGCCGCCTGCGCGGCCCTGGCCGGGACCGCCTGCGCGGCCCTGGTTCGAACGCTGGAAACGGTTCATGGAGAACCTCCTCGATGGGGCACGCATCGAGGAATTCACAGCCGCTGGGTGAGCGCCGGGTGAATTGCAAGCACGAGCCGGTAGGTGAAGAAGTGAAGCAGAAACCACGACGCAGCCGGGAATCGTGAGAATCACGATTCCCGGCTGCGTCGCGCGGTGCCTGTGATCAGGCGGGGGTGATGTTCTCCGCCTGCGGACCCTTCGGGCCCTGCGTGACGTCGAAGTTCACCTTCTGGCCCTCGAGCAGCTCACGGAAGCCCTGGGCGTTGATGTTCGAGTAGTGGGCGAAGACGTCGGGGCCGCCACCGTCCTGCTCGATGAAGCCGAAGCCCTTTTCCGAGTTGAACCACTTCACGGTTCCAGTGGCCATGACAATCTCCTTCGATAAAAACAAAAAGGGCCTCGCGGCATCCAGCCGTCGAGGCACCTGAAGTCACTCACCAGGGTAACGCACTTTGCGCCCGTGTCACACCACCTTCTTGTCCGCGCCCTTACGGACCGGTAAGTAACGAAGCGCCGGATGGCCCGTCGACCGGCAGGGGAAGGCCCCGGAGGCGGTGGGAGGCACGGGCTGCACGGGCGGCACGAGCGGCACGGGCGGCCCGCGCTCCCACCGGAGGCCGTCCGCGCCTCAGCGCGAGGAGCCCTTCAGCTCCCCGAGCCCGGCCGGAAGCTCGCCCGTGTGCAGGACGGCCAGCGCACGGGTGGCCCTGGTCAGCGCCACGTACAGATCGCTCGTGCGGCACCGCGCGGGCTCCACGACGATCACGGCGTCGAATTCCAGGCCCTTCGACTGGACGGCGTCGAGCAGCACCACGCCGTGCGTGAGGTCAGGTTCCTCGCCCGCCGTGACGCCGTCGAGGTGCCCGGCGAGCGCGGGGTGCAGTTCGCGCGGTGCGATCACCGCGAGCCGCCCCTCCTGCGGGGTCATCTCGCGGGCGAGCTTCCCGGTCTCCGCCGCGAGCTCGGCGGCCGCGACCCTGGTGATCCGTGGCTCGACGCCCGTGGAACGCACCGAGCGCGGCGGCTCGAAGTCCGGGTTGCCGGCCCGGATGACCGCGGCCGCGAGTTCCATGATCTCGGCGGGCGTGCGGTAGTTGACGCCGAGCCGTACATGCTCGTATCGGTCGCCCACGTACGGCTGGAGGATCGAGGACCACGAGCCGAGCGCCGCCGCGTCGCCGGTCTGTGCCGGATCGCCCACCAGCGTCATCGACTTCGTGGGCGACCGGCGCATCAGGAGCCGCCAGGCCATCGCCGAAAGCTCCTGCGCCTCGTCCACGATGATGTGCCCGAAGGCCCAGGTGCGGTCGGCGGCCGCGCGTTCGGCGGCGGAGCGCAGATCGGCCTCCTCCTGGCGTTCGGCCATCCGCTCGGCGTCGATGATGTCGTGCGCCGAGAGCACCTCGGCGGCGTCTGCGCTGTCGTCGTACAGCTCCTCCTTGTCCTCGAACTCGTAGGTGCGCGAGGCGAAGGACAGATCGAGCACGCCCTGCGCGTATTCGATCCGGCGCTGCCGCTCGGCCTCCTGCCGGGCCCGCTCGGCCGAGTCGTCCACGCCGAGCAGTTCCGCGGCCTCGTCGAGCAGCGGTACGTCGGCACTGGTCCAGGGCCCGGAGGTGCGGCGGATGTGCTCGGCGTCCGCGTCCGGGAGATAGCCGGCCGGGTCGGCGAGGAGTTCCCGTACGAGCTGTTCGGGGCTCAGCTCCGGCCACAGCTCCGCGATCGCGGCGTGCACCTCCGCGCTGGTCGCGACGTCCTTACCGAGCTGTGCCTGGTCGTCGGGGCCGAGCAGGTTGGGGCCGCCGAACGGGTCCGCGCCGATGCGTTCCACGAGCTGCTCGGTGAGCGAGTCGATGATCCGGAAGGCGAAGTAGGGGCGGGCGAGGTTGTGCGGCAGATGCGTCTCGCGGGCCTCGGCGCGCGCCCGCTCGGCCATGTCCCGGTCGAGCAGCAGCGTGCCGTTGTCCTCGTGGTCGATCTCCAGTACCTCGTCGGGCACGGACTGCCGGTCCCGTACGAATTCGGCGAGCACCTCGGCCATCGCGGCCCGGCCCTTCACCTCGGCGGCGGCCCTGCTGTCCTCGCCCTTCGCCTCGACGCCCGGGTAGAGCTCGCCGACGGTCGCGAGGAGCACACCGGTCTCGCCGAGCGAGGGCAGTACCTCGCCGATGTAGCCGAGGAAGGCCGGGTTGGGGCCGACGATCAGGACGGCCCGCTTGGCGAGCAGTTCCCGCTGCGCGTAGAGCAGATACGCGGCCCGGTGCAGCGCCACCGCGGTCTTGCCGGTGCCGGGGCCGCCCTCCACGACCATGACGCCGCGGTGCGGGGCGCGGATGATGCGGTCCTGTTCGGCCTGGATGGTCTGCACGATGTCGCCCATGCGCCCGGTGCGCGCGGCGCCCAGTGCGGCGAGCAGCACCGCGTCGCCGCTCGGGTCCTCGAAGCCGGTGCGCTCCTCGTCGTTCAGGTCGAGGATCTCGTCGTGCAGCGCGAGGACCTCATGCCCCTTCATCGTGATGTGCCGGCGCCGCCGGAGCCCCATCGGGACATGGCTCGTGGCGAGATAGAAAGGCCGCGCGACATCGGCACGCCAGTCGATCAGGAGCGGGGTGCGCTCGCGGTCGTCGGCGCGGATTCCGATGCGTCCGATATGGAAACTGTCACGTTCCTCGATCAGGTCGTCCGGGTGGTTGAGATCGATCCGGCCGAAGACCAGACCGTTTTCCACCCCGTTCAGCTCGGCGACAAGGCGCCCCTTCTCAAGCACGGCGACATCCCGCTCCAGACGCGCCTGCCGCCCGGTCCCCACCTGGTCGAGGGCGCGTTCGGCCGCCCGCTCGGCGGCCTCCTGGAGCTGCCCCAGACGCGCATACACACGGGCGACGCATTCCTGCTCGCTCCGCAGCTCCTCGGACGTTGACAATTCGGCTCCTCGCGCGATATGGTGTCTTCGTTGGGCCTCTTCGAGAGGCCTTTTTTCTTGGGCACAGAAACCCCCAATATACGCGCGGAAATGCCCCGGCTGTCAAACAGCCGGGGCATTTCTCATGACGGACACGCCAAGGGGACCAAGACGCACGGGCCAGTGGGAACTCGGCGCCTCAGCCCGCCACATGCAGCCCGAACCCGCTGCGGCCCGCGGGCTCCAGGCCCTCCTTGAGCTGCAGTGAGGGGATGTCGTAGTCGCCGAAGTTCTGCCGCCGGTACGGGATCGGCTCCGTCGTCTCCAGGGTGAGGAGCCGATCCCGCCAGGCCTTGGCGACATCCGGGTAGGCATCCTCGGTCATCCGGTCGGTGCCGTAGAGGACGAACGGGGGCACGGCCTCGATGCCCGGGTAGAAGAGGATCCCGTGGTGGATCGGGAAGAGCAGGTCCTCGATGGGGCCGTTGATCCCGCGCGGCCCGTAGTGCGATTCGAGGCCGCCGATGGTCACCGAGAGCATCGCCTTCTTGCCGGCGAGGGTGCCCTCGCCGTAGCGCTCCCCGTACTTGACGTCGCTGTGCTCGCCCACCCCGTACGCGAAACGGTAGGTGAACACGCGGTCCACCCAGCCTTTGAGGATGGCCGGCATCGAGTACCACCACAGCGGGAACTGGAAGATGACGTGGTCCGCCCAGAGGAGCTTCTCCTGCTCGGCGCGCACATCCTCGGTGAGTTCGCCCGCGTGGAAGGCGCGGCCGGAGTCGGCGGCGACGCGCAGCGGGCTCGACGCGTGCGGCCCGTAGTCGGCGGCGTCCACGACCGGTTTCCAGTTCATCGCGTACAGGTCGCTGACCCGCACCTCGTGACCGGCCTCGGTGAGGGTGGAGACGGCGAGGTCCTTGAGCGAGCTGTTGAGGGAACGGGGCTCGGGATGGGCGTGGACGATCAGGGTCTTCATGGCAGCCGGCTCCTCGGATCGGTCGACCGGTCGTCGGTCGGTACGGTCTCGATCCTGGGGCCCGTTCGGCTCCCTGTTCAGGGGCGCCGGATCCGTAGGACCGGACTTCCTGGTACTGGCAGGACCACCCTCGTCCCGTACGGCACGGCCATACTCGAAGGCATGGAACGCGGTGACCGGAAGCGCGCACAGGACCGCCCACAGACACAGGACGACCTCGCCGGCTTTCTGCGGACCCGGCGTTCGCGGGTCGACCCGGCCGCCGTCGGTATCCCCACCGACAGCCGCCGGCGGGTCGCGGGGCTGCGCCGCGAGGAGGTCGCGCACCTGTCGGGGGTGAGCGTCGACTATTACGTACGCCTCGAACAGGGCCGCGCCACCCAGCCCTCCGAGCAGGTGCTCGACGCGCTCGCCCGCGTCCTCGGCCTGGACGGCACGGAACGCGAGCACCTCGACCGGCTCGCCCACCGGCCGCGCCGCCGCGCGAAGGCGCCGGGTGTGCGGGTACGGCCCGAACTGCTGCGCGTCCTCGACCTGGTCACCGACGCGCCCGCCCTGATCATGAACCACCGGCTCGACGTCCTCGCGGGCAACCGGCTCGCCGCGCTGCTGCACGGCCGCACCTCGCTGACCGGCCTCAACACGGCCCGGCACGTCTTCCTCGACGAGGACGAGCGCGGGCTGTACGACCAGTGGGAGACGTGCACGCTCGACGCGGTCGGTCATCTGCGCCTGGCCGCCGGCAAGTACCCCGACGACCCCCGGCTCGCCTCCCTCATCGGCGAGTTGGCCATGGGCAGCGAACGCTTCCGCCGCCTGTGGGCCCGCGCGGACGTCCGCGCCCGCACGCACGGCCGCAAGTGCTACCGCCACCCCCTGGTCGGCCTCCTCGAACTCCACCAGGAGAACTTCTCCCTCCCCGACGAGTCCGGCATGGAACTCATCGTCCTCTCCGCCCCGCCCGCGAGCGCGGCCGAGGACGGGCTGCGGCTCCTCGCGCGGATCGGCGAAGGGGAGGGATCACCTCGGCCGGACACCGCCAGAACGGACAGCAACTGAGACAGTCGCCCCCTCCCCCGGCCGGAACGCGGATCTCAAGCGATCTCAGAGGACCGCCTCGGCAAGTTCCGCGAGGAGCTTGCGCTTCGGGCGGGCGCCGACCACCTGCCAGACCGGCTCGCCGCCCCTGAACGCCATCAGCGTGGGCATCGACAGCACGCCGTACGCCGTCGTCGTGCCCGGGTTGGCGTCCACGTCCAGCTGGACCACCTTGAGGCGGTCGGCCTCCTCGCGGGCGATCTCGCTCAGCACCGGCGCCAGTTGGCGGCAGGGGCCGCACCAGTCGGCCGTGTACTCGACCAGTACGGGAAGCTCCGCCTTGAGCACCTCCTGCTCGAAGTCGGCATCGGTCACCTCGGCCACACCTTCGGCCTTCACCACGATCCTCACCCCTCGTCGTCCTGCCTTGTTGTTCTGCTGGTCGTCCTGCGCGGTCACCGTTGCTCTGCTGGTCGTTCTACGCGGTCACCGTTGCTCTGCTGGTCGTCCTGCGCGGTCACCGTTGCTCTGCTGGTCGTCCTACCCGGTCACCGTTGTTCTGCTGGTCGTCCTACGCGGTCATCGTTGCTCTGCTGGTCGTGGTGTCCGCACGCGGTCTCCGCGCCCGGTCGCCCTACGCAGTCGTCTCGCACAGCGGATCCGGCCCGCCGGGCCGCCCGGACTCGGCCGCGAGCCGGGCCCTCGCTTGCTCGGCGCGCTCCAGCTGGCCGCGCACCTTCGCGCGTACGGCGGCCAACTCGCCGATCAGCGTGTCGAGTTCGTCGAGCTTGCGGCGGTAGACGGCGAGCGAGGCGGGACAGGAGTCCCCCTCGGGATGCCCGGCCCGCAGACACTCCACGAACGGGCGGGTCTCCTCCAGGCCGAAGCCGAAGTCCTGCAGCAGCCTGATCTGACGGACCAGCCGCAGGTCGCTCTCGTCGTACGCCCGGTACCCGTTGCCGCCGCGCCGCGCGGGCAGCAGCCCGCGCTCCTCGTAGTACCGGAGCGCCCGCGTGGTGGTTCCGGCCCGCTCGGCCAATTCCCCGATCCGCATGCGTACGAAGGTAATCCTTGACGCCGACGTCAAGGAAAGCGCCGGGGCTCACCCGACCGGGGAGGCGGGCGGCCCGGTGCCTAGGCTGACCGGATGCACCGGATGCAGACGGATCGCGACCAGGAACTGATCGAGGCCGCCGCCGAGCTGGCGGAACGTGCCTGCGGGGGTGACAACCACACCGTCGCCTCGGCGGCCCGGGCCGCCGACGGGCGGATCTTCACCGGCGTCAACGTGTACCACTTCACCGGCGGGCCCTGCGCGGAGCTGGTCGCGATCGGGGCGGCCGCGACGGCAGGGGTGCGCGAGCTGAGTGCGATCGTGGCGGTGGGCGACCGCGGGCGCGGGGTGATCGCTCCCTGCGGGCGGTGCCGGCAGGTGCTGCTCGACTACTTCCCCGGAATCCGGGTGCTCGTGCCGGACGGTGCCGCGCTCGCCACCGTCCCCGTACCGGAACTGCTGCCGCACACGTACGTGTGGAGCGATCACCAGCTCGACGCACACGACGGCTGAACACGCCGGGGCCCGGCACGCGCGGGACCTTCTGGGACGAACAGCTGCCTCCCCGGGCAAGTCCGGCCCGTAGGTTCCTACGACCCGTGATCCTGGGGGAACACACCGTAGCCAGCGGGTCGGGGCGCACCTAGCGTGACGGCCGTGTCTGAGAACTCTCCCCCGTTCAACGCGCTCGCGGCCCGCCGGCTGCGGGAGGCGCTGGGCATGGCGCCCGGTCATGTGGCGTACGGCATCCGCGCCGGCTACGGACTGCCGTACATCACCCCGGACTCCGTCATCGCCTGGGAGCGCGGGCTCGCGGCGCCGAACAACAGCGAGCTGACCGCGCTCGCGGGCGCGTTGTGGTGCACGCCGGGCGAACTGCTCGGCGCGGCACGGACCCTGCGCGAGCACCGGCTCGCGCGCGGGCTCGCCACCGAGGACCTGGCGCGGGCCGTGGGGCTCGACCACCGGGCGTATCTGCGGATGGAGGAGCGTTCGGACTGGCGCGGCAATCCGCGGCAGTCGGCGGCGCTCGCCCAGGTGCTCGCCCTGACCCCCAAGGACTTCACCACGGTCATGGGCCGCGACGAACGGCTCAGGGAGCTCCTCACCAGCGCGGCGACGGCCCGTTGGCAGCCGTATGCGAAACCCGTCGCAAAGCTCGTACCCCTGGCCAACCGCCACATAGAAGGGGCCCTGGAATCCCTCCACGAGGAATACCAGGGCCGCATGGCCTCGACGCTGGCCTGGGGCGAGGGCGGTGACACGGGAGCGGACGGCCGCGAGTTCCTGTCGCGCATCCTGGACCACTTCTGGTCCCGGGTCTGAGACCGGATCAGCATTCCGGACGCACTCAGAACACCGACTCCGCCTCAGCCATCCGGTACTCCGGCACGGTCTTCAGCTCGGTGACCGCATCCGCAAGCGGCACCATCCGCACATCCGTGCCGATCAGCGCCGTGAACTTCCCGAAGTCCCCCCGGTGCGCCGCCTCCACCGCATGCCAGCCGAACCGCGTGGCGAGCACCCGGTCGTACGCGGTGGGCGTGCCGCCTCGCTGGACGTGGCCGAGGATGACCGGCTTGGCCTCCTTGCCGAGCCGGTGTTCCAGCTCGCGGGCGAGCGCCGTGCCGATGCCCTGGAAGCGTTCGTGCCCGTACTGGTCGATCTCCCCGGTGCCGTAGTCCATCGTGCCCTCGGCGGGGTGCGCGCCTTCTGCGACGCAGATGACGGCGAACTTCTTGCCTCGCGCGAACCGCTCCTCGATCATCTTCACGAGGTCCGCGGGGTCGAACGCCCGCTCGGGCAGACAGATCCCGTGTGCGCCGCCGGCCATCCCGGATTCGAGCGCGATCCAGCCCGCGTGCCGCCCCATGACCTCGACGACCATGACGCGCTGGTGCGATTCGGCGGTGGTCTTGAGGCGGTCCATCGCCTCGGTTGCCACGCCTACGGCGGTGTCGAAGCCGAAGGTGCGGTCCGTGGCGTTGATGTCGTTGTCGATCGTCTTCGGGACGCCCACCACCGGCATTCCCGCGTCCGAGAGCATCCGTGCCGCGGTGAGCGTACCCTCGCCGCCGATGGGAATGAGTACGTCGATCCCGAGCTGCTTGGCGAGTGCGGGCGCGTTGGCGACGGCGTCCTCCAGGCGGCCCTTCTCCAGGCGGGTGGAGCCGAGGATCGTGCCGCCGCGGGAGAGGATGCCGCTGACCGCGGTCAGGTCGAGGGGGCGGAAGTGGCCGTCGAGGAGGCCCTTGTAGCCGTCGTCGAAGCCGATGACCTGGTCCCCGTGCCCGGCGACGGCCCGGTGCACGACCGACCGGATCACTGCGTTCAGGCCGGGGCAGTCGCCGCCCGCCGTGAGAATTCCGATGCGCATCGTGCCGTGTCTCCTGCTCGCTAGTCGTACGCGTGGTCGCCCGCGTGAGCCGGGTCCGATTGTTCCATGGGCCCCTTTCCTCCGCTTCCTCCGCTTCCTTCGCCTACGCCGCTGTATCAGGGCTTTCGCCCCCTCGCCGGACCGACCTTCGGAGCTTGCTCCGACGGCACCTCCCCACCCGACAAGCGGGCCCCTATCCACCCGGCAAGGGTATTGTCAAGGGGGGCAAGCGCGCCATAAGAGGCATTTTTTCGGCCGTCGCGCCGCACCGGATGACCGTACAGACTGAAGAGCACACCATCCGAAGCGAAGAACAAAGAACAAAGAACGAAGAACGAGAAGCGAAGAACGGAGAGCACGCGTGACGCGCAGCGTGTACGTGACCGGGATCGACCGGGGGGACGGCCGCCAGGTCGTGGAGCTGGGGGTCATGGAGCTCCTGACCCGCCAGGTCGACCGGGTGGGCGTCTTCCGGCCGCTCGTCCACGACGGTCCCGACCGCATGTTCGAGCTGCTGCGGGCGCGCTACCGCCTGAGCCAGGACGCCTCGACCGTCTACGGCATGGACTACCAGGAGGCCTCCGCCCTGCAGGCCGAGAAGGGCACCGACGAGCTGGTCTCCGAGCTCGTGGACCGCTTCCACCGGGTGGCCCACGCGTACGAGGTGGTCCTGGTGCTCGGCACGGACTTCGCCGCCACCCAGCTCCCCGACGAGCTGGCGCTCAACGCACGCCTGGCGAACGAGTTCGGTGCATGGGTACTGCCCGTGGTCGGCGGCAAGGGCCAGGAGGCGGGTTCGGTGCGTTCCGAGGCGCGCAACGCCTATCGGGCCTACGAGGCGCTCGGCTGCGATGTGCTCGCGCTCGCCGTGAACCGGGTGGCGGCCGAGGACCGCGAGGCGATCGCCGAGAAGCTCGCCGTCCAACTGCCCGTACCCAGCTACGTACTTCCGGACGAGCCGGCCCTCGCCGCACCCACCGTCGCGCAGATCACCCATGCCCTCGGCGGCAAGGTGCTGCTCGGCGACGGCTCCGGGCTCTCGCGCGACGCCCTCGACTTCGTCTTCGGCGGGGCCATGCTGCCCAACCTCCTCAAGGCACTGACCCCGGGCTGCCTGGTGATCACGCCCGGCGACCGGGCCGATCTGGTGGTGGGCGCGCTCGCCGCGCACAACGCCGGAACGCCGCCGATCGCGGGCGTGCTGCTCACCCTCGACGAGCGGCCCGGCCCGGAGATCCTGCGGCTCGCCGAGCGGCTCGCGCCAGGCACCCCGGTGGTCTCCGTGGCCGAGAACTCCTTCCCGACGGCAGCCGAACTCTTCGCCCTGGAAGGCAAGCTGAACGCGGCGACCCCGCGCAAGGCGGAGACCGCGCTCGGCCTCTTCGAGCGCCACGTCGACGGCTCCGGGCTGCTCGCCCGCCTGGAGGTCTCGCGCAGCGGCAAGGTCACGCCGATGATGTTCGAGCACAAGCTGATCGAACAGGCCCGCTCGGACAAGCGCCGTGTCGTGCTCCCCGAGGGCAGCGAGGAGCGGGTGCTGCGCGCCGCCGACGTACTGCTTCGCCGCGGGGTCTGCGAGCTGACGCTGCTCGGCGATGCGGACGCCATCCGCAAGAAGGCCGCCGACCTCGGCATCAATCTCTCGGACGCGCAGATCATCGACCCGGCGACCTCGGAGCTGCGCGCCGTCTTCGCCGAGGACTACGCGAAGCTGCGTGCCCACAAGGGCATGACGGTGGAGCTGGCGAGCGATGTCGTCGTGGACGTCAACTACTTCGGCACCCTGATGGTGCGCAGCGGCCTCGCGGACGGCATGGTCTCCGGTTCGGTGCACTCCACGGCGGCCACGATCCGTCCGGCCTTCGAGATCATCAGAACCAAGCCGGAGGCGAAGATCGTCTCCTCGGTCTTCTTCATGTGCCTGGCCGACAGGGTCCTCGTCTACGGCGACTGCGCGGTCAACCCGGACCCGGACGCCGAGCAGCTCGCCGACATCGCGCTGCAGTCGGCGGCCACCGCCGCCCAGTTCGGTGTGGAGCCGCGGATCGCGATGCTCTCGTACTCCACCGGCACCTCCGGCAAGGGCGCCGATGTGGACAAGGTCCGCGAGGCCACGGAGCTGGCCCGGTCCCTCAACCCGGCGCTGAAGATCGAGGGCCCGATCCAGTACGACGCGGCGGTCGAGCCCTCGGTCGCGGCGACCAAGCTGCCGGACTCGGAGGTCGCCGGGCAGGCGAGCGTGCTGATCTTCCCGGACCTCAACACCGGCAACAACACCTACAAGGCCGTGCAGCGTTCGGCCGGCGCGATCGCCGTCGGGCCGGTGCTGCAGGGGCTGCGCAAGCCGGTGAACGACCTGTCCCGCGGCGCGCTGGTGCAGGACATCGTCAACACCGTCGCCATCACGGCGATCCAGGCGCAGACGCCTGCCACCTGACAGACCCCTCCCGCCCTGGGGGCCGAGCCCTTTTCAAGGCTATCGGCCCCCACTGACAACAAAGCAGAACCGCCCCCACCCAGAAAGCCTCCTTTCGTGACAGCGACCCGCGTACTCGTCCTCAACTCCGGCTCCTCGTCGGTGAAGTACCAGCTGCTCGACATGACCGACGCCTCGAGGCTCGCCGCCGGTCTGGTCGAGCGGATCGGCGAGCAGACCTCCCGGCTCAAGCACACCCCGCTGACCGGCGAGGAGGCCGAGCCCCGGATCACCGAGGGCCGGATCGCCGACCACAAGGCCGCGCTGGAGGCGGTCGCCGCCGAGCTGGACCGGGACGGCCTCGGCCTCGACTCCCCCGAGCTGGCCGCGATCGGCCACCGTGTGGTGCACGGCGGCACGCGCTTCACGCAGCCCACCGTCGTGGACTCCGAGGTGCTCGCCGAGCTGGAGAAGCTTGTGCCGCTCGCGCCGCTGCACAACCCGGCGAACATCACCGGCATCGAGGTGGCCCGTTCGATCCGCCCCGACCTGCCGCAGGTCGCGGTCTTCGACACGGCCTTCCACGCGACGATGCCGGAGGCCGCGTACCGTTACGCGATCGACCGGGAGATTGCCGACGCGCTCTCGATCCGCCGCTACGGCTTCCACGGCACCTCGCACGCGTATGTCTCGCGCGCGACGGCGAAGCTGCTCGGCAAGCGCCCCGAGGACACCAACGTCATCGTGCTCCACCTGGGCAACGGCGCCTCGGCCTCCGCGGTTCAGGGCGGGGTGTGCGTGGACACCTCGATGGGGCTGACCCCGCTCGAAGGCCTCGTCATGGGCACGCGTTCGGGCGATCTGGATCCGGCGGTGATCTTCCATCTGGCGCGGGTGGGCGGCAAGTCGGTGGACGAGATCGACGATCTCCTCAACAAGAGGAGCGGTCTGATCGGCCTGTGCGGCGACAACGACATGCGGGAAATCATGCGCCGCGCGAATGAAGGCGACGAAGCCGCACGCGGCGCCTTCGAGATTTACATCCACCGCCTGAAGAAGTACATCGGCGCTTATACGGCGGTGCTCGGCCGGGTGGACGCGGTGGCCTTCACGGCCGGGGTCGGCGAGAACGCCGCGCCGGTGCGCGAGGCCACCGTCCGCGGCCTGGAGGAGCTCGGCCTGGCGCTTGACGCGCAGAGCAATTCCGTACGAAATGATGAGCCGCGGTTGATTTCTGCCAATTACGCGCGAGTAGCCGTGGCCGTGGTACCGACCGACGAGGAACTGGAGATCGCCACACAGGCTTATGCCCTGGTGAATCCCGCCGCGCCTCCTCTGTGACCCCCCTCACTTGAGCACACATTCGCACATTTGGAGTTTCCACCAGACGGAATATTCCGCGCCGAAACAAAACGATAGGATCCGTCTCATGCGCCGTTCCAAAATCGTCTGCACTCTGGGCCCCGCCGTCGACTCGTATGAGCAGCTGAAGGCTCTCATCGAGGCCGGTATGAACGTGGCCCGCTTCAACTTCAGCCACGGATCCCACGCGGAACACCAGGAGCGTTACGACCGGGTCCGGCAGGCCGCCGCCGACACCGGCAAGGCCATCGGTGTGCTCGCCGACCTGCAGGGGCCGAAGATCCGCCTGGAGACCTTCGCCGAAGGCCCCGTAGAGCTGGTGCGCGGTGACGAGTTCACCATCACCACCGAGGACGTGCCCGGCGACAAGTCGATCTGCGGGACCACGTACAAGGGGCTGCCGGGCGATGTCGCCAAGGGCGACCAGGTCCTCATCAACGACGGCAACGTCGAGCTCAAGGTCGTCTCGGTCGACGGCCCGCGGGTGCGGACCGTCGTCATCGAGGGCGGCGTGATCTCGGACCACAAGGGCATCAACCTGCCCGGCGCCGCGGTCAACGTGCCCGCCCTGTCCGAGAAGGACGTCGAGGACCTCCGCTTCGCACTGCGCATGGGCTGCGACATCGTCGCCCTGTCCTTCGTCCGCGATGCCGCTGACGTCAAGGACGTCCACAAGATCATGGACGAGGAGGGCCGCCGGGTCCCCGTCATCGCCAAGGTCGAGAAGCCGCAGGCCGTCGCCAACATGGAGGGCGTCGTCGCCGCCTTCGACGGCGTGATGGTGGCCCGCGGCGACCTCGCCGTCGAGTACCCCCTCGAAAAGGTCCCGATGGTGCAGAAGCGCCTCGTGGAGCTCTGCCGCCGCAATGCCAAGCCGGTGATCGTCGCGACCCAGATGATGGAGTCGATGATCACCAACTCCCGCCCCACACGCGCCGAGGCCTCCGACGTGGCCAACGCGATCCTGGACGGCGCGGACGCGGTCATGCTCTCCGCCGAGTCCTCGGTCGGCGCCTACCCGATCGAGACGGTCAAGACCATGTCGAAGATCGTCAAGGCGGCCGAGGGGGAGCTGCTGTCCAAGGGGTTGCAGCCGCTCGTCCCGGGCAAGAAGCCGCGTACGCAGGGCGGTTCGGTGGCCCGCGCGGCCGCCGAGATCGCCGAGTTCCTGGACGCCAGGACGCTCGTCGCCTTCACGCACTCCGGCGACACCGCGCGCCGCCTCGCGCGCTACCGTCCCGTCCAGCCGATCCTCGCGTTCACCACGACCGAGGACACCCGCAACCAGCTGGCGCTCAGCTGGGGCGTGAACACCCAGATCGTGCCGCACGTCGACAACACCGACGACATGGTCGAGCTGGTCGACGCCGAGATGATGAAGATCAACGCCTGCAGCGAGGGCGACACCATCATCATCACGGCCGGCTCCCCGCCCGGGGTCCCCGGCACGACCAACATGGTCCGCGTGCACCACCTCGGCGGCGGCCGCCGGGACTGAGCATCGGCCTGTGCCCGTACGGCATCGAGGGCGCCCTCCGCTTGGAGGGCGCCCTCGGCGTTCGTACGGCTACGGGGCTCGGCTTCCGTTCCCCGGGACGGGTCCTACTGCTCGACGTAGTTCTCGAACCCGGGGATCGTCAGCGTGCCGCCGAACTGACCGGCGTTCAGCACGGTGACGTTGGTGAACATCGCGTAGGGGACGTCCAGCGGCGGCGGCGTCTCGGGCGTGAACTCGACGGGGATCAGTCCGAAGAGATTGCCCTTGAGCAGCTCGGTGTACATGGTCACCGTGCCGTTGCGGATCTTCGACGTGGAGCCCTTGGCGCCCTTGATGTGCGCGGCGGGCCCGCCCTTGGGGTCCTGGACGGTCTGGTGCAGGTCCTTGATGTCCACCGAGGTGGCCGTGAACTTCAGGACCGGTTTGACCGTACCGCTCGCCGTCTTGACGTTCACCACACCGTGGTAGTCGAGACCACGCAGCGTGAGCATGCTGGTGTTCAGCTTCCACGGGTAGTCCGGCAGCGCCGGGATCCCGGGCTCCAGATCCGCGGCGGCGAGGGCCGCCGGGTTCTCCTCGGCGCAGGGGAAGCGCGGCTTGCCGTCCTCGCCCAGCGGGAGGTCCTTGATGGCCTCGTCCAGGCTCGGCACGTCCGCGCTCAGGGCCTCGACCTCGACGCCCGCCTTCTCGGCCGCCTTCTCGATGTCGGCCTTGAGCTGGTCCGTGGCACCCTTCGCCCCGTCGGCGTCCTTCGCGGACGCCTTGGCGCCGGAATCCCCGCTCGCCTTGGCCGAGGTGTCCTCGGAACTGTCCTCGGCGGCCGGCTTCTCCGCGGTGGGCTTCTCCGCCGCGGGCTGCTCGGTCTCCTCGGCGGCGGGCTGCTCACTCGGAGTCGGGGCCGGCTCGGGGGCGGGCTCCTCCTTGTCGTCCGGCGTGAAGAAGTCCTTGACGTCCTCGCCGAACTGTTCGAGCTTCTCGCCGACACCCAGCGGATCCCACGGGTTCGTGGTCTCGCTCGCGGCGGGAGCGGGCTCCTGGGCCGCCGGTTCCTCGGCCGCCTTCTGCGTGGTGGCGGCCGCATCGCCGCTGCCCGCGTCCCCTGCGTACTTCGCGTCCTCCGTGGCCGGAGCGGGCTCCTCGGAGGGCTTCGCCTCGGGCTTCTCGGCGGTCCCGGACTTCTCCGTGTCCGCCGCCTTCTCCTCCTCCTCGGAGGCCGAGGGGCTGGGCGCCTGGGAGGCCTTCTGCTCTTCCTCCTCCTGGGCCGCCGCCACGTCCTCGCGGGTCACGCACGGGCCGGAGGAGAAAGGTATCTCGCCGTCGTCGGCGACCGCGGGCTTGGGCATGAGGCCCATGCCCACGAACACGGCGGTCGGCATCGCCGCGAGGGCCATGGCCTTGTTGGCGGGCAGGTGCAGCTTGGTCAGCAGGGTCTTACGTGGGGCCGCGTGTCGCGGACTCTTCCTGACCGCCGCGCCCTCGCCCTCCAGGGCCAGTCGCGTCTCGTCAGCCGGCACTGTGCCTCCCGCCGTTGGTCTCCAGTGTGGTGTCCGCGCCGCCGTGGTCGTCCTCGGCCTGCGGGGCGGAGTCGGGCTCCTCTGCGGGGCGCCCGTCCTTCTCCGGCTCCGGCTGCTCGCCCTTCACCAGGCTGGGCTGCTCACTCGTCGCCACGTCCGGCTGCTCGGCATGCGCCGGCTCCGACTGCGCGCCCGCCCTCGCGGGCTGCGCGCCTTCCGCTTCGGGCTGCTGCTCGGCCGACTCCCCCGGCGCCCAGGCGATGGCCAGACCGCCACCGATGAGCGAGAGGAGCAGACCCATGAAGAATCCGCCGAAGTTCGACAGCGGGAAGGAGACGAGGCCGAGGATGATCGCCGCGACACCCGCGAAGACGCGCACGATGTGGTGGAACCACATCGTCAGACCGAGCGTCACCAGCAGGACGCCGATGATCGCCGCGCTGGAGGCACCCGTCGTCTGCATGGCCAGGGTGAGGTTCCCCAGCTTGACGTGCGCGTAGGGGAAGTAGGCGATCGGCAGGCCACTGAGCATCGTGAACAGGCCGGCCCAGAACGGCCGGGTGCCACGCCAGTTCCGGAACCTGATCCGGAAGACCTTGAGGTAGTGCTCGTTCGGCCCCGGTGCAACGGCGCTCATGTGACAACAGCTCCTTGGAACCGGCAGTACGTGAAGTGGTGCGAAGTCTGTGCGGCGGGCGGGGAGGTGAGGCTCCCGCGCCCGCCGGGCCAGTCGCCCGACGGCCTGCCCCCTCGGTCAGGAGGCGCGGCCGCGGGGCTCAGCGAGTGCTCAGTAGCACTCGTTCTTGCCCATGTTGACCGACATGCCGAAGCCGCTCAGCTTGAACGTGCCCGCACTGGTCGCCCAGGCGGTCTGCTCCACGTTCGTGATGACTGCCTTGTCGGCACGCTGGGCGAAACCGTTCGGGTTCGCCTGCTCGCTGCCGCCCTTCATCGGGGGCACCTTGTCACCGGCCGAACCGGCGGCCACACCGATGTCCACGTTGGTGAACTCGGCGTTCGACGACTTCAGCTGCGCGACGTCGATGTAGATGTTCTCGGCCTCGACCGGCGTGCCGTTGCCACCCGCGGTGAGGCGCAGGGTGACATCACCGAGCAGCGGCACCTTGGTGACAACCGACTGGCACATGTTGTCGATCTCGGCGGTCTTGAAGGCGTTGATGGCCACCGGGTGAGCGGCCTTGTTGCCTTCCATGTCCGTGCCGACGTCGACGCCGCCGTACTGGAGCATGTCGTAGCCGCGGAGCTCATCGGCCTTGACCTTGAACGACTGCCCAGAAACGCTGAACGATGCCGCAAGCGCACCCTGCGAGAGGGCGACGCCGATCGCGGCAGTCGCCGCGACGCTCGGCACCATGACTACGGCGAACCGCTTCCAACGGGTACCGCCACGAGCCACGGATTCCATGACTTTCCTCCTTCTCGGACGTACATCTCCTGGCCCTGACTGCCGTCGAACGGCTCAGCCGGGCAGGGATGGGAGAAGTGCTACGTCCTCGGGAAGAAGAGCGCCTTGATCCGGACACAGCTGTGCACTGCGGCACGGAACACGGGCGTTCACCCCCGAGCGACAACCACATGGCCGCGCCTTGGCGCGACCGGATCGGACAGGCCCCGCCGGATTGGCGGAGACCCCCCTGTCCAGGCCGGCGGCGGGCTGCCTCCGGCCACTCGGTGGGGACCCAGGAACCGTTTCCCGATCTGGCTGTCGGGCTTACGTGATTGGACCGAGCGTGGCCGATCGTGGTGCATTCGGAGCGCCCGCACAAGGGGGTTCGTTACTCACTGGTAACGGCCACATAACCCCGCCACGACGGGGCGGCATCGGGCAGGCACACAGGGTGCACGCGCCGATGAGAGCAGACCGGGCGATCACTCACTAAAACGGGACAGAACAGCGCCCCTGATTTACTCCAAGTAACAGCGGCCGCGATTACCAAGATTTGGTAAAGCGCGGCCGCCGAGTCTCTCTGTCGTCAAATTTTCACAAGACCACTAGCCGGTCGCCGGTTTAACGACAGGCGCGGTGCGCGCCCCCGGCGTACGGGGCCACCGGGGTACTCACCGCCTGACAAAACCGGCACCTACTGCTCCGTATGTGCCCGGTTCGTGGTGATCGGTCGGGTCAGAACAGGGCGCGGGCCAGCGCCGTCCGGGCCTTGACCACGCGCGGGTCCTCGAGCCCGACCACCTCGAAAAGGCCGAGCAGATGCTTGCGTACGGCATCGCGGTCGTCCCCGAAGACCTTCTTGACCGTGTCGACGAGCCGCCCGAAGGCGTCCTCGACATGCCCGCCGACGAGATCCAGGTCGGCCGCGGCGATCTGCGCGGCCGGATCGGCGGGCTTCTCGGCCGCCTCCTTCCGCACCTGCTGTGCGTCGAGCCCCTGCACCCGCTGCAGCAGCTCCGCCTGGGCGAGGCCCAGTTTGGCCTCGGTGTTGGCCGGATCATCGGCGAGCACGTTCTTGTACGCCTGCACCGCACCGCCCAAGTCCCCGGCGTCCAAGGCCTGCACGGCGGCTTCGAGCAGCGCGTCGTACGGCCCGGCGGGCTCGGGGGCGGCCTCCCGCTCCTCACCCCCCTGCGCATCGGCGTCGACGACGAGCCCGGTCAGACCGAACCGCTCCTCGGCGACCTGCACCAGCTGATCGACGGTCTGCCGGATCTGCGCCTCGGGCGCGGCACCCTGGAAAAGGGGAAGAGCCTGCCCCGCGACAACCGCGAACACAGCGGGAATCCCCTGGATCCCGAACTGCTGCATCAGCATCTGGTTGGCATCGACGTCGACCTTCGCGAGGACGAAGCGCCCGTTGTACTCCAGAGTCAGTTTCTCGAGCAGCGGACCGAGCTGCTTGCACGGCTCGCACCACTCGGCCCAGAAGTCGATCACGACGGGCACTTCGGTGGAGCGCTGGATGACATCGCTCTCGAACGACGCCTCACTGACGTCGATCACCAGATCCGCGGGCGACACGGCCCCGCCGCCGCCCTGCCGCGCCGCTTCGGCGCGCGCCTGCTCGGCCTTGGCCTTGGCCTCCTGGGCCGCCTTCACCGCACCGAGGTCGACGACCCCGCTCATGGACATGTTCCGTGGCTGCATGCCCCTAGTCTCCCCCCTCGGGGCGCACGGACGAAAACAGTCGGCCGAACCTGCGGCCACGGCCTCCAACACTCGCCCGCGCCCTGCACTGAACGGTGCGCTCCGACGTGCCCGGCGGTGGCCCCGGCCGGGGTGCAGCCGGATCGCGATCCGCCCTTCCGCGCAAAGCCGGCCCGATCCGTGCCACAGCGACCGTGGCGCGATCACCGACGGGCCTGGCTGGTGGGGCGCCCGGCGAACGCAGGGGCTGTAACTTGAACGGTGAACTGATGCTGAATGCATGATTCAGGCCGTGCAGAAAATAGACAGCTTCACCCGCGATGGAAGACTGTTCAGTCAAGCCCTACCATAAGCACGGACTGCATATCCGCCGCATCTCCCCTGAGGAATTCGCCAGAATCGGAACTCTCCATAACATCCCAGCGGCGGACGCTGCAGCCACCTGGATACTGAAACCCGACGGAGGGCGTACAGATGACGCAGTTCGAAAAGGCAAACGGCACAGAGATATCCGAAAGGGAGAATCTAGCAGATGGGGTCGCAAGGGCGCTGACGATGGCGGGCCTTACCGCCATCGCCCGAGAAGCCGATCACGACCCGCATACAGGCGGCGCCCTGATTTTGGTCGATCCCGGCGCAGATACGCAAGGCGGGGTGTTTGTGCAATGGGAAGTCCACCCGTCCCTCAGTCGCGCGGCATCGGCGGGTGCAGCCAGGGGTGAAAATCAGTCGCCCGCTTTTCTCTATTTCAGCTCAATCATCCCACAAATGCAGACAGTACTGATTGCTATTCTTGGCGCCGCGGGATTCCGGGCCACCGACGCCAACGACGACATGAGCCCGTACACGATCCGTGTCGAGGGCGCGTGATTTCGTCCCGGAATTATTGACGAAGCGCCCGCCGCCCGCCGCGCGTGCGAACGCACGCACGCACGCGAAGATATCCTGATGCACAACTGTCTCAGACTCAGCAATGAGCCCATCGACGGCGCCCTCGCCCAATACCAGAGCGACCACGCCGGAATTATCGCCTACATTACATATCCCACCTAGGTCACTGATCAAGCCGGATAGGTAGTCTGCAGTCCAGTTGGACGCGATGGGCTGCCGCCGCAGTCAGTGGCGGCAGCCCACCTCCATGAATTGCATCCGTAAGAGGAGATCACTCTTGGCCAGGCAGGCCCAGGTGTACGTGTGGTACCACGAAGGCGACTTCGGGCTCAGCCTGCTCGCGGAGCTGTTGGCCGCCGAACCCCTGCCCGTCAGCCACGCCAGGTTCATGGATCTGGCTGCACGGGTCGCTGCTGTCTGCGAGGGGGAAGGAGCTGTGGAACTCGGTGTCGATGTGGCCTGCCTGCTCGACTCCGACGTGCCGGACGACGTGCTGCGCACGGTATGGCGCTGTGCGACGCACGGCCGCAGTGGCCTGTCCGACTCCGTCACGGGCGCACGAGGTTGGCTACAGCAGCTTGCCGCTGCCCACCCGGCGCGTCGCCGAGCCGAGGACCACAGCTCGAAGCACTGGCCGCGCCGCCAAACCGAGGAGGCGGACCTCAGCCGCGCGGCGCTGCTCGCGATGCGTGCCTGCTCTGCCGAGATCGCGCACGCGCTTCGTGACGAAGTTGCAGCGGGCTGTCCAACCTCGGAAGGCCTGCTGGAAGGGCTGGCCGCAATCGTCGAGCGGTGCGACGCGGAGCTGGGATTCCGCCTTTTCCTTCGGGTCCTCAAGGTGCATCAAGTAGCAATCAGCAGAGAACAGTACGCGCGGTTCGTCGCACTCGCCCACGAGTTGCGCTACCCGGCTCCCATGGTCCAGGAAGGCCTCGTCGTGCAGTGGCCGGGCATCGACACCACCCGGCGCGACACCACCATGGACTTCGGCCTCTCTGGCCTGGCCTGGTATTTCGAGGGCTATACGGGTGACGTCCCCATCCGCACCGAACTGCGCCGGGCCGTAGCCGCCGACGACGTCCTGCAGGCTCCGGGGTCCTGTGCCGCCAACCTGCTCGAAGACGCGAACCGTCTCGTGGGGTCCACGCTCTCCGCCGACATCCTCTCCACACTGTGGCGGGCCGCCACGGGCGGAACCATCAGGCCGCAGGCGCTCGGCCTGGACGGCCGCGACTGGCTCCTGCTGATCGCAGCGGAGTGCCGCGCTCACCTGGCTGAAGTCGCCCCGGCCTACCACCCTGCCGACACACCGATCCGGTCCGACCTCACAGATAGCGTCGTACGGGAGATCCGCGAGCTCACGCCACGACTGGAGCAGGTCGACATCAGCCCGCAGGCTGTACATGAGGTTGCCACCATGGTCGACCCCGACCTCGGCTACCGCCTTCTCCTCCGTGCGCTGCGGTCATTCCACATTCCACTCGAGAAAGACCGGTACATCCGCTTCACGCGGCTGTCCGAAGAGTTCGGCCACGGTGCGGAGTATCTGCGCCAGATGGTGCAGGAGCTCACAGAGGCCGGCTGATGCCCCTCCTCGCCGCGACGACCCGGCCGAACGCAAGGAGCGTCAACGCGCGTTGGAACCTATCCCCCTCAGCGCCCGTCGCGAGCCGGCCATGAGTCGTCGATGCCGAGGGGCTATGCCGCAGAGGTGGGTTTGTCGCTTCGCTGCGGCCACTCGAAGAGGATGACCTTCCAACGCCCGTCCGCGTGGATGAGCTTCACTGTCTCGCGCACGGTGTTCCCTTCCGCGTCGGATGCCGTGAGCAGGGCTTTGCCCAGGTAGTCACCCATCCGCTCGTACTCGACGGGAGCCTTCGTGATGGTGAGGCCCTTGCCACCCTTCGACTCGATGATCCGGTTCGCCTGCGTTCTCGACCAAGGCTCGTCGGGAGCGGCACCAACCGCGAGGAGAGCCTCCGGGTCGCGGTCGTTGAGGGCCTGGACGTAGTCCTTCACGGCTTCTGGCGCACCCGCGGGCACGCTCCCGGCAGATCCGGAGTCCGAGCCCCCGCAGCCCGATCCGCCGACCAGGGCTGCGGCCGCCAGTACGCCTGCGAGTACGTGCCGCCTACGCACGGCGGGTGCCCGGTGCACGCGTGCGCACGCTCAGCCTGCGTCGCGCACGTAGGCGACGAACGCCGACCACTCTCCTGTGCCAAACCCGAGGCGCGGCCCCGGCAGGTTCTTCGAGTCGCGTACGTGGACGGTGCCGGGGGAGGTCGCGACCTCGACGCACTCCGGGCCTTCGTTGCTGCTGTAGCTGCTCTTGAACCACTCCAGGTCGGCGGCCTCGTCGGCAGAGGGCTTGATACTCATGTCGCTCCCAGCACCTTCTCGATGAACTCCAGTGACTCCCGCGGCGTAAGAGCCTGTGCGCGAACGATCCCATACTGGGTCTCCAGGCGGCGGACTTCCTTCCTTTCGGAGATCACCCGGCTGTACCGCTGCGCCTCAACGTGCCCCACCTTGGGACCGTGATGCGGGTCAACCAACATGAACGAGCCACCGAGCGCCGCATGATCCTCTCGGTTCGTCGGCATGACCTGGAGGTCCGCGCGCCGCGAGTGCCCCACTTCCAGCAGCCGTTCGAGCTGGCCTCGCATCACCATCCTGCCACCGAGCGGCCGTCGCAGCGTGACCTCTTCCTGGACGAAGCTGAGCACGGGCACCGGATGCTGCTCGAAGATCGCCTGGCGGGCCATGCGGGCCGCGACGTACTGCTCGATGGTCTCCTCGTCCAGCATGGGACGCCGCATCTTGTACATCGCCCGTGCGTAGTCCTCAGTCTGCAACAGGCCGTGGATGTGGAGCGCGGCATACGCGCCCAGCTCAGCCGAGTCCGACTCCAGCCGGGCGAGATCCCGCACCTTCTTCGGATATCGAACCCGCTCCACATCCGCCTTGAACGCGGCGAGCATCCCCTCCGCGCCAAGCACTTCGTCGGCCGCGTCCAGAAACGCCGGCTTCGGAATCCTCTTCCCCCGCTCCACCGCCGAGACCTGGTGCTCCGTGTACCCGATCGCCGCCCCGAGCTCGGCCTGCGTCATCCCGGCCCGCTCGCGCCATCTCCGCAGGTGTCGGCCGACCATTTCCAGGATCTCAGACGTGCCCTCGTCCCAGTCCTGTTCCTCCGCCACTTCACCACCGTCACCGGCGTGCGCCTCCGCCATGCCGGTCACCTCCGCCCGTCGTGCTCGTACAGCCACCGGCCGCGCCGCGAGTGGGCCGCGCCCGACAACCCGTACAACTGCCCAACCCCGCCTGACAGTCACCCTCCGTACCAGCGCTGTCACTGTTCACGGTACGCCGAGACCACCACGCTGAGTGACATGAAGCAGCAAATCGCCGATCAGGCGAGCACTCGCCAACACGCCGAGGACGAAGGGAAGTTCGTGGCCCGCCTCGGCTCAAGCCGTACGGGAGCCCGGCTCGCCCGCCGGCTCGCCGTGCAGCAGCTCTCAGAATGGGGCGTGGCGCGCGGCAGCGATCTCTCCGAGCGCGTGGCGCTCGTCGTCGGCGAGCTGGCCGCCAATGCGGCGACGCACGGCCGCAGCCCGGGCCGGGATTTCCGGCTGACACTCATGTACACCGGAGCGCCGAGCGATACGCCGCTTCCGCGCACCCTGCGTATCGAGGTCACCGACACCCGCCCCGACCGTCGGCCGCCCGAACCGGATCGACTCTCCCCGCCCGACGGGCGGCAGGAAGGCGGCCGGGGCCTGCTCATCGTCGACGCGCTCGCCGACCACTGGGGCTGCACCGCCGACGGGACGCTCACCAAGACCGTGTGGGCCGAGGTCGCCGGCCCCGGCTTGGAGCGGGACGGGCGGTGAGTCATCACGGAGAGCGGCTCGACAAGGCCTGCCCAGTCCGGCGCGTGGCAGCGAGCAGCCCGATGGCGGGCCGGGCAGCCATGTGGGCGGGCCCGTGCCCCGTTCGGCGACCGTGAACCCGCCCGAAGGGCCCCGCCGGATTGCGGGGCGTACGGACCGGTCACGGCCGGGTGGGCCTGGTGCGGTGGCCCGGGCGGTCCCGTAGGACCGGGTGGCCCGAGGAGGGCCAGGTGGTCCGAGGAGGACCGGGGTGCGCGGGGTCCCCACCCCGCGCGATGTGGTTGCCGCTCGTGGTGAGTGTTTGAGGGGGGCACTGGCCCACCGGCTCACGTACGAGCTTTCGCTACGGGTCGTAGCGTATATCGTTTCGGGGGCGCCCGGCACGTGATCTCCCTCACGGGGGTAAGGCGATCGTGGGCCGGGCGCCCCGGACCGCGGCGGAACGGCCGGGGCGGGCCGCCGGACCGGGCCCCCGGACCGCTGCCGTACCAGCCGGTATGGTCACCGGCATGCAGAGCACGACCCCACACCCCGGCAGAACCGGGCGCCCCCGCAGCCCCGAGGCCGATGCCGCCATCCTCGCCGCCACCCGGGACGCCCTCGTGGAGCTCGGCTGGTCGAAGCTGACGCTGGGGGATGTCGCCACGCGCGCGGGCGTCGCGAAGACGACGCTGTACCGGCGGTGGGCCGGGAAGAACGAGCTCGTCGTGGACGCAGTGGCGGTGCTCTTCGACGAGCTGGAGCTGCCCGATCTCGGCAGCCTCGCCGCCGATGTCGAGGGCGTGGTGCTGCAGTTCGCCCGGCTGCTCGAGCGGCCCGAGACGCGGACGGCGTTGATGGCCGTCGTCGCCGAGTCCACGCGGGACGACGCACTGCGGGCGCGGATCCGGTCGTCGATCGTCGAGCGGCAGAAGCGGCTTGTGCTGGAAGGGCGCCAACGCGCCGAGGAGCGAGGTGAGTTGCCTGCGCAGAGCGACCCTCACACGGCCGACCACGCCACCGACCTCATCTTCGACGTGGTGGCCGGAGCCGTCGTCCACCGCTCCCTGGTGAGCGCCGAGCCGGTGGACGAGGACTGGGCGTCCTCGTTCGTGCAGCTTCTGCTGCACGGATTGACTCGGAGCTGAAGACGCGGCGTTCGGGCAGCAGGGTGGCGACCTGCCCGGATTCGACTACCCGCGATACGGGCAGGCAGCACTCCAAGTCTTCGCCAAGCCGCCCCCGACTGGTATCAGGCGCGATACCATCGATGCATGGCATGGACGATGCGACTTCCCGAGGACGAAGAGAAGGCACTCACTGAGCAGGCCGCCCGCGAAGGCCGGTCCAAGCACGAGCTCGTGCGCGACGCGACACGCGAATACGTCATGCGCCACCGCACGTGGGACGAGCCGATGGACTTCCCCGACCTGGACCTCACCCCCGACCTGTCGACCCGCGTGCACGAAGTCCTGCGCGGCGATGACCGCGAGGACGACGCCGCGTGATCCTGATCGCCGACACGTCCGCATTGATCGCCGCGGTCAACCCCAAGGACCCGCTCAGCACTCCGGCCCGCAGGGCCTTGTCCGCCGCGTCCTTGACCGTGATCTCGCCCCTGGTGCTGACCGAGCTGGACCACATGATCCGCCGGGACGCCAAGCACACCCACCAAGGGCGCGGCACCAAGCAGTTCGGCGCGCAGCGCTCGCGCACCGCGCTGGACTGGATCGGACGCGAGTGCGCCCGGATGCGCATGGCGGTCCCAGCCGTGGACGGCGACACCATCGCCCGCGCCCACCCCTTGATGAATCTGTACCAGCACCGTGCGCTCGACCTGGCCGACGCGGTGAGCGTGGTTCTGGCAGCCGAGTACGACACCGACGCGGTCCTCACCCTCGACCGGGGTGACTTCCAGGCCATGCGGCCGCTCACCGGCCACCAGGCCTTCCGGCTGTTCCCCGAAGAGCTGTAACCCCGCAGAGGCCGAGGCGCCTCGTGCCGGAGCCGACCGAACTGCGAGACGGGGCTGACCACGATGTGACCGACCGGTAGGGTCGGGTGCGTGTCCAAGCCGCTCAGTCTTCCCTTCGACCCCATCGCCCGAGCCGACGAACTCTGGAAGCAGCGCTGGGGAGCTGTGCCGTCCATGGCGGCCATCACCTCGATCATGCGCGCGCACCAGATCCTGCTCGGTGAGGTCGACGCGGTGGTCAAGCCGTACGGGCTGACGTTCGCGCGGTACGAGGCGCTGGTGCTGCTCACCTTCTCCAAGGCGGGCGAGCTGCCGATGTCGAAGATCGGCGAGCGGCTCATGGTGCATCCGACGTCGGTGACGAACACGGTCGACCGCCTTGTGAAGTCCGGGCTCGTCGCCAAGCGGCCCAACCCCAACGATGGCCGCGGCACCCTCGCGTCGATCACGGACAAGGGCCGCGAGGTGGTGGAGAGCGCCACCCGGGACCTGATGGCGATGGACTTCGGGCTCGGGGTGTACGACGCGGAGGAGTGCGGCGAGATCTTCGCGATGCTGCGGCCGCTGCGAGTGGCGGCGGAGGACTTCGACGAGCGCTGAGCCCTGCCGCCCCGGAGCGCCGAGCCCTGCCGCCCCGGAGCTCGCCCCCTGGACTCGCCCCGCGTAAAGATCACGCAAACCGGACGGCTACGCTCGACGTCATGAAACGCAGCGTCCTGACTCGCTACCGCGCCCTCGCGTACATCACGGGTGTCCTGCTCGTCCTGCTGACCTTCGGCATGATCGGCAAATACGCCCTGGACATGGACGCCGCCGCGGACTTCACCAAGGTCGTCAGCATCATGCACGGCTGGCTGTACGTCGTGTACCTGGTCATGGCCTTCGACCTGGGCTCCAAGGCGAAGTGGCCGGTCGGCAAGCAGCTGTGGGTACTGATCGCCGGCACGATCCCGACAGCCGCCTTCTTCGTCGAGCGCAAGGTCGCCCGCGAGGTCGAGCCCCTCATCGCCGAGGACTCCTCCGCCGCGGCCGCGAAGGCCTGAGGCCCGCTTCGGTAGCCGCCCGCAGACCCCGTGGCCCGCGCCACGGGGTCTGCCATCGACATTTAGTAGGACGTCCTAGTAAATTCGAAGCATGGACGCTGACGCGATCGAAGAGGGCCGCCTCCGCTGGCAGGCCAGGTATGACAAGGCCCGCAAGCGCGACGCCGACTTCAGCACGCTCTCCGGCGACCCGGTCGAGCCCGTCTACGGGCCGCGCCCGGGCGATACGTACGAGGGCTTCGAGCGCATCGGCTGGCCCGGCGAGTACCCGTACACCCGTGGTCTGCACCCGACGGGCTACCGCGGCCGCACCTGGACGATCCGCCAGTTCGCGGGCTTCGGCAACGCCGAGCAGACCAACGAGCGCTACAAGATGATCCTGGCGAACGGCGGCGGCGGTCTGTCCGTCGCCTTCGACATGCCGACCCTGATGGGCCGCGACTCCGACGAGTCCCGCTCGCTCGGCGAGGTCGGGCACTGCGGTGTGGCGATCGACTCGGCCGCCGACATGGAGGTCCTGTTCAAGGACATCCCGCTCGGCGACGTCACCACCTCGATGACCATCTCAGGACCCGCCGTCCCGGTCTTCTGCATGTACCTCGTCGCGGCCGAGCGCCAGGGCGTGGACCCGGCGGTCCTGAACGGCACGCTGCAGACGGACATCTTCAAGGAGTACATCGCCCAGAAGGAGTGGCTCTTCCAGCCGGAGCCGCATCTGCGCCTGATCGGCGACCTGATGGAGTACACCTCCAAGGGCATCCCGGCGTACAAACCGCTCTCCGTCTCCGGCTACCACATCCGCGAGGCGGGCGCGACGGCCGCGCAGGAGCTCGCCTACACCCTCGCCGACGGCTTCGGCTACGTGGAGCTGGGGCTGTCGCGCGGCCTCGACGTGGACGTCTTCGCGCCCGGCCTGTCCTTCTTCTTCGACGCGCATGTCGACTTCTTCGAGGAGATCGCCAAGTTCCGCGCCGCGCGACGGATCTGGGCGCGCTGGATGAAGGAGGTCTACGGGGCGAAGTCGGACAAGGCGCAGTGGTTGCGGTTCCACACGCAGACCGCCGGGGTCTCGCTGACCGCGCAGCAGCCGTACAACAACGTCGTGCGCACCGCGGTCGAGGCGCTCGCGGCGGTGCTCGGCGGCACCAACTCGCTGCACACCAACGCCCTGGACGAGACCCTCGCGCTGCCGAGCGAGCAGGCGGCGGAGATCGCGCTGCGCACCCAGCAGGTGCTGATGGAGGAGACCGGCGTCGCCAATGTGGCGGACCCGCTGGGCGGCTCCTGGTACATCGAGCAGCTCACGGACCGGATCGAGGCGGACGCCGAGAAGATCTTCGAGCAGATCAAGGAGCGCGGGCTGCGCGCCCACCCGGACGGGCAGCACCCGATCGGGCCCATCACCTCCGGCATTCTGCGCGGCATCGAGGACGGCTGGTTCACCGGCGAGATCGCCGAATCGGCCTTCCGCTACCAGCGCGCCCTGGAGAAGGACGAGAAGAAGGTCGTCGGCGTCAACTGCCACGAGGGCTCGGTCACCGGCGATCTGGAGATCCTGCGCGTCTCGCACGAGGTCGAGCGCGAGCAGGTGCGCATCCTCGGCGAGCGCAAGGCCGCGCGGGACGAGGCGAAGGTGCGTGCCACGCTCGACGCGATGATCGCAGCCGCGCGGGACGGCTCCAACATGATCGAGCCGATGGTCGAGGCGGTACGGGCCGAGGCCACGCTGGGCGAGATCTGCGGGGTGCTGCGCGACGAGTGGGGCGTGTACACGGAGCCTGCCGGCTTCTGAGCGACCGCTTCCGCCGTACGTGACCGGGGCGCCCTCCTGCCGGGAGGGCGCCTCCGTGCCGTTGGGCTCCGATGTGTGCTGTCGGGTGCTGTCGGGTGTCATTCGGGCCGCACAGGTGTCGTGACCTGCCGCTCTGTGACTGCTATGTCACGATTGGCCGGTCTCGTGCGCCGTTCACAAGGGGTCCGGATGACCGCCCGTACCGCCCGCACCGCCCACGTTCCCCGTACCACCGCCCGCACCACCCGCGGCACCCGCGGCACCCGCGGCACCCGCGGCAGACTGGCGCTCGCCACCGTCCTGCTCGCCTCGCTCGCCCTGGCCTCCGCCTGCTCGGGCGGGAACGCCGGGCCGTCCACCGGGCACCGCGAGGCGGCCTTCCTGCAGTCACCGCCGAAGCCGGCCCCCGCCGACCAGCCGTTCTGGGTCGATCCGGACAGCCCCGCGGCCCGGCAGGTGAGGCAGTGGGAGGCCGGGGGCCGCACCTCGGACGCGGAGGCGATGAAGCGGATCGCCGAGCAGCCGATCGCCCTGTGGCCGGCCGGGGACGAGCCCTCCCGGCAGATCCGCCAGGCCCGCGAGGGCGCGGAGCAGACCGGCACCACGATGGTGCTCACCGCCTACAACATCCCGCACCGCGACTGCGGACAGCACTCGGCGGGCGGCGCGCACAGCGCGGAGTTCTACCGGAGCTGGATCGGGAGCTTCGCCGAGAGCATCGGGGACCACGAGGCGATCGTCATCCTGGAGCCGGACGCGCTGCCGCACGTGGCCGACGGGTGTACTCCGGACGCGTATCACGCGGAGCGGTTCGCACTGATCGCCGGGGCGGTCGCGCGGCTCAAGGAGCAGCGGAACACGAAGGTCTACATCGACGCGGGGAACCCCGAGTGGATCACGGACCCGGGCAAGCTCGCCGAGCCGCTGCGGCGCTCGGGGATCGGGGAGGCGGACGGGTTCGCGCTCAACGTGTCGAACTTCCAGCCGACCGAGAAGAACATCGCGTACGGGCGCAGGCTTTCGGCGCTCGTCGGCGGCAAGCACTTCGTGATCGACACGAGCAGGAACGGGAACGGGCCGCTGCCCGGCCGGGGCCAGGACGCCTGGTGCAACCCGCCCGGCCGCGCACTCGGCCTGCCTCCGACGACGGACACGGGCGAGGCGCTGGCCGACGCGTTCCTGTGGATCAAGCGCCCGGGCGAATCGGACGGCCAGTGCAGGGGCGGCCCGTCGGCGGGCCAGTGGTGGCCGGAGTACGCACTCGGCCTGGCGCGCAACGGCGCGTAGCTCCGCCGGCTCCCGCCCACCACCTGCCCCCGGCGACTCCCGCCCACCACCTGTCCCTCAGCCGCTCCCTGACGTACTGCTGGACACCGTCGATCCCGTCGACACGGACGCCGGAGTGGGAGTCGGAGTGGGAGTGGGGGTGGGAGTCGGCGCCTGCGCCGCGGCCACCGTCGCCGAGGCGCGGACCGGCTCGGAAGCCAGCTCGGAAGCCAGCTCGGAAGCCATCTCGGGAGCAGGCTCCAGAATCCTGACCGCACGCCTGCGCCGCACCTCCCCCACGGCCCAGATCGTCACCGGCGCCAGCGAGACCGCGAGCGCGAGCACCGACCAGGTGCGCATCGCGATATGCGTATGGCCGAGGACGACCGAGGCGACGAGCGAGCTTGCAATCAGCGTGGCCCAGGCCAGATGGATACGGAACGTCAGCAGCCGGTCCGGCGAGGCACCGGCGCCCTTCGGGGTGACCACGAAGCGGCTGGGCCGCCGCAGGACCGCCTCGCCGAGTGACTTGGCGTAGATCGGCGCGGAGATCGCGGACATCGCCATGCCGGCGAGGCCTCCGGAGCCCTCGGGTTCGTGCGGGGAGACGTTGTGCCGGCGGTTCCACAGGTAGAGCCCGACCTGGAGCGCGGCCGCGTCGCTGTACAGCATCAGCCAGACGGAGGCCGCGACCTGGGTGCCGGAGGCGCCGAACCACAGGAACAGGGAGCAGCTGAGGATGCCGATGACCCAGTTGACCGCGGTCATGGGGTAGTAGACGAGCATCAGCGAGTAGTTGAAGAGCCGTCCGGGCGGCATCGTGAACGGCGCCCGCCAGTACTGCTTGATGATCGTCTCGTAGGTGCCGCGTGACCAGCGCATCTGCTGGGTGAAGAAGTCCGTCCAGGACTCGGGGCCTTCGCCGACGGCGAGCACGTCCGGGGTGTAGACGGAGCGCCAGTGCCGGCCGGTGCGCGGGTTCTTCCTGCGGTGCAGTTCGAAGCCGGTGGCCATGTCCTCGGTGATCGAGTCGTAGAGCCCGCCGATCTGCTTGACGGCGCTGATCCGTACGGCGTTGTTGGTGCCGACGAACATGGGGGCGCGGTAGCGGTTGCCCGCGCGCTGGATCAGGGCGTGGAAGAGGAACTGCTGGGATTCGGCGGCCTTGGTGACGGTGGGGTCGTAGTTGCCGTAGACCTGCGGTCCGACGACGAAGGCGATGTCCGGGTCGCGGAAGTAGCCGAGCATCCGCTCGAGAAAGTTGGGCATCGGGATGTGGTCGGTGTCGACGGAGGCGAAGAACTCGTAGTCGTCGCCGTGCATCGCGAGCCATGCGTTGTAGTTGCCGTGCTTGGTCTTGGCCTTGTGGACGCCGGTGGGACGGTTCCACTCGGGTATTCCCTTGCGGGTGAAGTGCTTGACGCCCAGTTCGGCGCAGAGCGCCTTGGCCTCGGGGTCGTCGCCCTCGTCGAGCAGCCAGATGTCCAGGTGTCCGTCGTGGCGCATCTCCACGGCGCCTTCGAGGGTGGCCCGGACCATGGATATGGGTTCCTTGCCGGGCACGTAGGTCGTGATGAACGCGACGCGGGTGCCGGGTTCGGGCCGTACGGGGACGGGATCGCGGGCGACGAGGGTCGCGTGGGCGATCGAGATCACGTTCATGAGCATGAACAGTTCGATCAGCCCGATCGCCACGAGCATCGTGACGTCGAGGGCTATCAGCCAGCTTTCGGCGCCCTCGCGTCTGGTCCAGTGGCTGGGCCAGACCAGGTAGAGGAGCAGGATGCCGGTGAGCACCGGTGCGAGCGTCATCAGGAGGACGGCGCGTATGCGGTGCGGTTCGCGTGCGAGGAGCTTGGTGTACTGCACTCGGTAGGCGGCCGGGTCGGGCTCGGTGAGCGGCCCGGCTATCCGGCTGTGGGTGTCGTAGTCGTAGCCCTCCGGCCGCACAGCGCCTCCTCGAGTGGGTCCGTATCGCCTCGATCGCACTGACCGAACGAGCCAATACCCCTACAAAAGAGGACAAATCCGGGCGTGTCGACCGGAGGGAGACCCCAGAGGGCCGTTCCGGGGATACGTGACCTCAGTCGCCTTGCGCCAGATACCGCTGGACGGTCTCGGCCTTCTTCGTCAGACCGTCCGTGTGGCCGGGCCTGATGTCCGCCTTCATGACGACGGACACCCGCGGCGCCCGCGCCTCGACGACGGCGACCGCACGCTTCACGACGTCCATGACCTCGTCCCACTCCCCCTCGACGGACGTGAACATGGCGTCGGTGCGGTACGGCAGGCCCGAGTCGCGGACCACGCGCACCGCCTCGGCCACGTACTCCCCCACCTCCTCGCCGACCCCCAGCGGCGTGACGGAGAAGGCGACGATCATGCGCCGACCACGCCTTCGCGGCGGGCGCGCGCGGCGATCACCTGGTCGCGCTCCTCGGCCCGCAGCATCTTCTCCGCGTAGAAGCCGCCGAACGGGACCACCGAGAGGAGGAAGAGGATCAGCGGGCGCTTGGCCTGCCACTTGGTGCGGTTCCAGGCGTCCGCGAGGAAGACGAGGAAGAGCACGACGAGCACGCCGTGCACCGCGCCCATCACGGGCACGGCGTTGAACTCGGTGGTGCGCTTGAGCACCGAGCACACGAGCAGCAGGAGGAACGACACCGCTTCCACGGCGGAGACGAGTCGCAGGCGTCGGATGGCGGAGGCGGTCTTGATGTCCACGGGGAGGGCACCTTCGGGAAGGGAAGTCGGCAATCTCAGGGCTCTCTCAGGGTACGGATCCGACTTCTGCCCCTGTCGGCGGGTATGCGCCTGCCGCTACCGTCGGCCCGTGGCAACGTTCCGACTCCAAGGCAGCAAGGTGCTCGCCGTAGACCTGTCCGGCGACGCCGTGAAGGCGAAGAACGGCTCGATGGTCGCCTACGACGGCCAGATGGCGTTCAAGAAGCTCACCGGGGGTGGCGAGGGCATCCGCGGGATGGTGACCCGGCGGCTGACCGGCGAGCAGATGGTGATGATGGAGGTGAAGGGGCAGGGGACCTGCTTCTTCGCCGACCGCGCCTGCGATATCAATCTCGTCGCCCTGAGAGGTGACAAGCTTCACGTCGAGTCCAGCAATCTGCTGTGCACGGACGGCGGGCTGCGCACCGGGACGACCTTCACGGGGCTGCGCGGCGCCTCGCAGGGCAATGGCCTGTTCACGACGACCGTCGAGGGCACGGGCCAGGCGGCACTGATGTCGGACGGCCCGGCCGTGGTGCTGCGGGTCTCGCCGCAGTACCCGCTGACCGTCGACCCGGGCGCGTACATCGCGCACCAGGGAAATGTGCAGCAGTCCTTCCAGTCCGGCGTGAGCTTCCGCACCTTCATGGGCGAGGGGGGCGGCGAGGCCTTCCAGATCCGCTTCGAAGGCGACGGGCTCGTGTACGTGCAGCCGAGCGAGCGGAACACCATCGGGGGTGATGTGTAGTGCCGTTCCGGGAGATCAACTCGAAGATGGTCGAGGCCACGGTGCAGCCGGGGCAGCGGATGTTCTCGCAGCGCGGTGCGATGCTCGCGTACAAGGGCGAGGTGTCCTTCACGCCCAACATCCAGGGCGGCCAGGGCGGTATCGGCTCGATGATCGGCCGGCGCATGGCCGGTGAGGCGACGCCGCTGATGACCGTCGAGGGCAGCGGGACCGTGATGTTCGGGCACGGCGGCCACCACATCCAGGTGATCACGCTGAGCGGCGACACGCTGTACGTGGAGGCGGACCGGCTGCTCGCCTTCGACGGGACGCTCGAGCAGGGCACGATGTTCATGGGCTCGCAGGGCGGGGTCATGGGCATGGTGCGCGGCCAGGTGACGGGCCAGGGCCTGTTCACGACCACGCTCAAGGGCCACGGTGCGGTGGCCGTGATGGCGCACGGCGGCGTCATCGAGATCCCGATCACCCCGCAGCGCCCGGTGCATGTCGACCCACAGGCGTACGTGGCCCACCACGGCGATGTCCGCAACAGGCTGTCCACGGCGCTCGGCTGGCGCGACATGGTGGGCCGCGGCTCCGGTGAGGCCTTCCAGCTGGAGCTGTCCGGCAGCGGCGCGGTGTACGTCCAGGCCTCGGAGGAGAAGCTTTGAGCACGCCCATGGGAGCGGGCCCCGTCATCCACGACCCGATGACGCTGCCGTCCGACGACAACGTCAACGCGTACACCTTCTGCGTGGAGCTGAAGGGGAGCCAGTGGTTCCTGCAGAAGGGCAAGATGATCGCCTACTACGGCTCGATCGAGTTCAACGGCATCGGGCACGGGCACTTCGACCGCCTGATCCGTACGTCCTTCCATTCGCCGCTGCACGCGAGCGACTGGGTGGTGGCGCAGGGCAGCGGCAAGATGCTGCTCGCCGACCGCTCCTTCGACGTGAACTCCTACGACCTCGACGACGGCAACCTCACCATCCGCTCCGGGAACCTGCTCGCCTACGAGCCGAGCCTGGCCCTGAAGCAGTCGATCGTGCCGGGGTTCCTCACACTGATCGGGACCGGCAAGTTCGTGGCCGCGTCCAACGGTGAGGTGGTCTTCATGGAGCCGCCGATCCGGGTCGATCCGCAGGCGCTGGTCGGCTGGGCCGACTGCCCCTCGCCCTGCCATCACTACGATCACGGGTACATGACGGGGGTGCTGGGCGGGGTGCGGGCGCTCACCGGGATCGGCGGGTCCTCCGGCGAGGAGCACCAGTTCGAGTTCGTGGGGGCCGGGACCGTCCTGCTGCAGTCGAGCGAGGCGCTGATGGCCGAGCAGGCCACGGGCCAGGTGCCGAACCAGGCCGGGGTGCCGGGCGGCCAGGGTCCCGGGCAGCCCAGACCGTCCGGGATGCCGCCGATGCCGGGTCAGCTCGGAAGTCTGCAGCGGCGCTTCGGGCTCTGAGCGTGAACGGTAGTCTGCACAGGGTGACGTCGAACGCCTGCGCCCATGCGCGCGGGCGTGCGCCCCGCACAAAGCCGGACTAATTGGTTCAGTTTTCAACTTCCTAGGTAGAATCGATTCATGGAGACCGATAACGCCACCCCCCGCTGGCTCACCGACGACGAACAGTGCGCCTGGCGTACCTACCTCGCCGTGAACCGGCTGCTCACCCATCAGCTGGAGAAGGACCTGCAGCCGTTCGGCCTGACCTACAACGACTACGAGATCCTGGTGAACCTCTCGGAGTCCGAAGGCCTGCGGATGCGGATGAGTGATCTGGCGACCTCGACCCTGCAGTCCAAGAGCCGGCTCTCGCACCAGATCACCCGGATGGAGCGCGCCGGTCTCGTCCGACGCGAGAACTGCGAATCGGACCGGCGCGGGCTGTACGCGGTGCTCACCGACGAGGGGCTCGCCACCATGCAGAAGGTCGCCCCGCACCACGTGGAATCGGTGCGCAGGCACTACATCGACCTGATGACGCCCGAGGCGCTCGCCGCGCTGCGGGTGACGCTCGGACCGATCGCCGAACACCTGCACGCGCAGAGGACCAAGCAGCCGTAGGGGGCCACGCAGCCCTAGAGACCAAGCAGCCCTAGAGGGCCAAGCAGCCGTAGAGGGCCAAGCAGTGCAGGGAGCCGGACAGCCGTAGGGGGCTCCGGGCTGATTCAGGCCTCCGTCAGCCCGGAGACCAGCTCGTCGGCCGCCGCGTACGGGTCAAGGGCCCCCGCCGCGACCCGCTCGGCCAGAGCGGACAGGCGGCGGTCTCCGTGCAGGTCCGCGATCCGTTCACGCAGGGCGGTGACCGCGATGGCCTCCACCTCGTGGGCGGCACGGGCCGTACGGCGCTCCGCGAGGACCCCGCGCTCCTCCATCCACGCCCGGTGCTTCTCCAGGGCCTCGACCACCTCGTCGACGCCTTCCGCGCGCGCCGCGACCGTCTTGACGATCGGCGGGCGCCAGTCACCGGCGGCGCGGGACTCGCCGAGCCCCAGCATGTGGTTGAGCTCGCGGACCGTAGCATCCGCGCCGTCCCGGTCCGCCTTGTTGACGACGTAGACGTCACCGATCTCCAGGATCCCGGCCTTCGCGGCCTGGATCCCGTCCCCCATCCCGGGGGCGAGCAGCACCACGGACGTGTCCGCCTGCGAGGCGATCTCCACCTCGGACTGGCCGACGCCGACCGTCTCGACGAGGACCACATCACAGCCCGCAGCGTCGAGCACCCGGATCGCCTGGGGTGCGGCCCAGGCGAGGCCGCCGAGGTGGCCGCGGGTGGCCATCGAGCGGATGTAGACACCGGGGTCCGAGGCGTGGTCCGCCATCCGGATCCGGTCGCCGAGGAGCGCACCGCCCGAGAAGGGCGAGGAGGGGTCCACCGCGAGCACGCCGACGCGCTTCCCGGCCCGCCGGTACGCGGAGACCAGCGCCGAGGTCGAGGTCGACTTGCCGACACCGGGCGATCCGGTGAGCCCCACCACGTAGGCGTGGCCGGTGAGCGGCGCGAGCGCCGCCATCACCTCGCGGAGCTGCGGCGACGCCCCCTCGACCAGCGAGATCAGCCGGGCCACGGCCCGCGGCCGGCCCTCCCGCGCCTGAGCCACCAGCGAGGGGACGTCGTGCATCTCAGCTCCAGTTCCTTCTCGTACGTACACGGCGCGGCGCGGACCGGAGGCCGGCGGCAGGACCCGCCGGGCACCCCTGCGGCGGTGCGCCGGGAGAACCCGGTGCGCCGGAACCGGCCCGGCGCACCGATGAGGGCCTCAGGCCTTGGGTACCCGCACGATCAGCGCGTCACCCTGACCGCCGCCACCGCACAGCGCGGCCGCGCCCGTACCGCCGCCGCGACGCTTGAGCTCCAGCGCCAGGTGCAGGACGAGACGCGCGCCGGACATGCCGATCGGGTGGCCGAGGGCGATCGCGCCGCCGTTGACGTTCACCTTTTCCGGGGTGACACCGAGGTCCTTCATTGACTGGACCGCGACCGCCGCGAAGGCCTCGTTGATCTCGATGAGGTCGAGGTCCTCGACCGAGATGCCCTCCTTCTTGACGGCGTGCTGGATGGCGTTGGACGGCTGCGACTGGAGCGAGTTGTCCGGGCCCGCGACATTGCCGTGCGCACCGATCTCGGCGATCCAGTCGAGGCCGAGCTCGATGGCCTTGGCCTTGCTCATGACGACGACCGCGGCGGCACCGTCGGAGATCTGCGAGGCGGTGCCCGCGGTGATGGTGCCGTCCTTGGCGAAGGCCGGGCGCAGCTTGCCGAGGGACTCCGCGGTGGTCTCGGGGCGGATGCCCTCGTCCTTCGCGAACACCACCGGCTCGCCCTTGCGCTGCGGGATCTCGACCGGGGTGATCTCGGCCTCGAAGAGGCCGCCCGCCTGCGCCGCGGCGGCGCGCTGGTGCGAGAGCGCACCGATCTCGTCCTGCTCGGCGCGCTTCAGGCCCAGCCGGGTGTTGTGCTTCTCCGTGGACTCGCCCATGGCGATGCCCTCGAAGGAGTCGGTCAGGCCGTCGTGCGCCATCGAGTCGAGCATCTCGATCGCGCCGTACTTGAAGCCCTCACGGGACTTCGGCAGCACGTGCGGGGCGTTGGTCATCGACTCCTGGCCGCCCGCGACCACGATGTCGAACTCACCCGCACGGATCAGCTGGTCGGCGAGCGCGATGGAGTCGAGGCCGGAGAGGCAGACCTTGTTGACGGTCAGCGCCGGGACGCTCATCGGGATGCCCGCCTTGACGGCGGCCTGACGTGCCGGGATCTGCCCTGCCCCGGCCTGAAGCACCTGGCCCATGATCACGTACTGGACCTGGTCACCGCCGATGCCGGCCCGTTCGAGGGCGGCCTTGATGGCGAAGCCGCCGAGGTCGGCTCCGGAGAAGGACTTCAGCGAACCGAGAAGCCGTCCCATGGGCGTACGGGCCCCGGAGACGATCACTGTGGTCGTGTTGTTCGTTCCAGACATGAGGGGTGGCCCCTAAACGCGAGAGGAGTGAACGAGGGTTTACTTGCAATGTACTGACCGGTACCCGTCCCGGTCACCGGCACGTGAGTGTGATCGCGCGCACGTTGCGTAATCGCGGTCGAAGGCGCTGCACTGGAGGAATGCTGACGCGCATCGACCACATCGGGATCGCCTGCCACGACCTGGACAAGACCGTGGAGTTCTACACCTCCACGTACGGCTTCGAGGTCTTCCACACCGAGGTCAACGAGGAGCAGGGCGTACGCGAAGCCATGCTCAAGATCAACGAGACCTCCGACGGCGGGGCCTCCTACCTGCAGCTCCTCGAGCCCACCCGCGAGGACTCCACCGTCGCGAAGTGGCTCGCGAAGAACGGGGAGGGGGTGCACCACATCGCGTTCGGCACGGCCGACGTGGACGCCGACGCCGCCGCCGTACGGGACAAGGGCGTACGGGTCCTCTACGACGAGCCGCGCACGGGCTCCATGGGCTCGCGGATCACCTTCCTGCACCCGAAGGACTGCCACGGCGTCCTGACCGAACTCGTCACTTCCGCACCGGCGGACTCCCAGGAGCACTGACCTCGCCTTATTTCGCCCGGTAGGGTTGGGGGGCGGTCGCGCGTGCGGGTGGTGCGACCGCTTGCCGGGGTCTCGATCCGGGCGTCGGGCGTCGGGGCAGCCGCCCCTGGCCCGCCGTTGATCTGACACCATTCCCCGGAGACCCCTGTTCGCCGATGGGCAGGGGCCGTTGGCGAGACTTGCGACCAGAAGTGGGGTATCCCCTGCTCTGGGGGCACCACCCGGCCGAAGGCCGGGTGGAGAAGCCGAGAGCTGGGGGAAGGACGGGACCGCGCAGTGCGGGGCTATGAAGGCCAGGACAGCGGGCGGCCGGCTGAGACCGACTCCCTCTCGCGGTTCGAAGCCGAGATGGAGCGGCTGAGGAAGGACCGTGAGAAGGCGGTCCAGCACGCCGAGGACCTCGGGTACCAGGTCGAGGTGTTGCGCGCCAAGCTCCACGAGGCGCGCCGCAGCCTCGCGAGCCGCCCTGCCTACGACGGCGCCGACATCGGCTACCAGGCCGAGCAGCTGCTCCGCAACGCCCAGACCCAGGCCGACCAGCTGCGCAGCGATGCCGAGCGCGAGCTGCGCGAGGCCCGCAACCAGACCCAGCGCATCCTCCAGGAGCATGCCGAGCAGCAGGCACGGCTGCAGTCCGAGCTGCACGCCGAGGCCGTCTCGCGCCGCCAGCAGCTCGACCAGGAGCTGGCCGAGCGCCGGCAGACCGTCGAGAACCACGTCAACGAGAACGTGGCCTGGGCCGAGCAGCTGCGCAGCCGCACCGAGCAGCAGGCCCGCCGCCTCCTCGACGACACCCGCGCCGAGGCCGACCAGGCGCTCGCCGCCGCTCGCGCCGAGGCCGAGCGGATCAACGCCGAGGCCCGCCAGCGCCTGACCGACGAGGCTCAGAGCGCGCGCAGCGAGGCGCAGGAGATCCTGCGCCGGGCCCGCGCCGATGCCGAACGGCTCCTGAGCGCGGCCTCCACCCAGGCCCAGGAGGCCACCGATCACGCCGAGCAGCTGCGTTCCGCCACGGCGGGCGAGGCCGAGGCGGCCCGGCGGCAGGCCACCGAGCTGAGCCGGGGCGCCGAGCAGCGGATGCAGGAGGCCGAGGCGGCGCTGCGCGAGGCGCGCAGCGAGGCCGAGAAGCTTGTCGCCGAGGCGAAGGAGGCCGCCGAGAAGCGGCTCGCCGGCGCCGAGGCGACCAACGAGCAGCGGACCCGCACCGCCAAGGAGCAGGTCGCCCGCCTCGTCGGCGAGGCCACCAAGGACGCCGAGGCCGCCAAGGCCGCCGCCGAGCAGGTGCTCGCCGATGCGAAGGCCGAGGCCGAGAAGCTCACCGCGGAGGCCGCCGAGAAGGCCCGCACGATCACCGCCGAGGAATCGGCCTCCCAGCTGTCGAAGGCGGCGAAGACCGCCGAGGACGTACTGAAGAAGGCCTCCGAGGACGCCGAGGCCACCACGAAGGCCGCACGGGACGAGGCCGAGCGGATCCGCGGCGAGGCCGAGGCGGAGGCCGAGCGGCTGCGCGGCCAGGCCGAGGAGGCCGCCGAGCAGCTCAAGGGCGCGGCCAAGGACGACATCAAGGAGTACCGCGCCAAGACCAAGGAGCTGCAGGAGGAGGCACGCCGGCTGCGCGGCGAGGCCGAGCAGCTGCGCTCCGAGGCGGTCGCCGAGGGCGAGCGGATCCGCGGCGAGGCGCGCCGCGAGGCGGTGCAGCAGATCGAGGAGGCGGCGAACTCCGCCGAGGAGCTGCTCACCAAGGCCCGTACGGACTCCGACGAGCTGCGTGCGGCGGCCGGCACGGAGGCCGAGCGGGTCCGCACGGAGGCCATCGAGCGGGCGACGACGCTGCGCAAGCAGGCCGAGGAAACGCTTGAGCGTACCCGCGCCGAGGCCGAGCGGCACCGCATCGAGGCCGAGGAGCGCGCCGAGACGCTCACCGCGGAGGCCGAACAGGCCGCGCGGAAGCTGCGCGAGGACGCCCAGCAGGCCGCGGAGCAGCGGCAGGCGGAGGCGGCCGAGGAACTGACCCGGCTGCACACCGAGGCCGAGCAGCGGATCACCGCCGCGGAGGCCGCGCTGGCCGATGCCCGCGCGGAGGCCGAGCGGCTGCGCAAGGAGGCCGCGGACGAGGCCGAGAAACAGCGGACGGAGTCCGCCGAGCGGATCCGTACGCTGCAGGAGCAGGCCGAGACCGAGGCGGAGCGGCTGCGCACCGAGGCCGCCGCGGATGCCTCGCAGAGCCGCGCCGACGCCGAGGCCGCAGCCGTACGGCTGCGGAGCGAGGCGAGCACGGAGGCCGAGCAGCTGAAGGCCGCGGCGCAGGAGAGCGCGGACCGGATCCGGGCCGAGGCGCAGGCCGCGGCCGAGCGGCTCGGCACGGAGGCCGCGGAGGCGCTGCGCGAGGCGCAGGAGGAGGCCGGCCGGCGCCGGCGCGAGGCCGAGGAGCTGCTCACCTCGGCGCGCGGCGAGGCCGACCAGGAGCGTGAGCGGGCCCGCGAGCAGAGCGAGGAGTTGCTCGCCAGTGCGCGCAAGCGGGTCGAGGAGGCGCAGGCCGAGTCCGTACGCCTGGTCGAGGAGGCCGACCGCCGTGCCACCGACCTGGTGGCCGCGGCCGAGCTGACGGCCCAGCAGGTGCGGGATTCCGTCGCCGATCTGCACGAGCAGGCCCAGGAGGAGATCACGGGCCTGCGCTCGGCCGCCGAGCACGCGGCGGAGCGCACGAGGACCGAGGCGCAGGAGGAGGCGGACCGGCTCCGCACCGACGCCCACGCGGAGCGGGAGCGGGCCGCCGAGGACGCCGCGCGGATGCGCAGCGAGGCGCAGGAGGAGACCGAGGCCGCCAAGGCGCTGGCCGAGCGCACCACGGCCGAGGCGATCGCGGAGGCCGACCGGCTCGCCACGGAGACCGCCGAGCACGCCCAGCGGCTGCGCACGGAGGCCTCGGACGCGGTCGCCTCCGCCGAGCAGGACGCGGCCCGTACCCGGGCGGAAGCCCGCGAGGACGCCAACCGGATCCGCAGCGACGCGGCCACGCAGGCCGACCAGCTGATCGGCGAGGCGACCGGTGAGGCCGAGCGGATGCGGGCCGAGGCGGCCGAGACGGTGAGCTCCGCGCAGGAGCACGCCGAGCGGACCCGCAGTGCCGCCGAGCAGATCAAGTCGGATGCGGCCGAGGAGGCAGAGCGCCTCCGCAGCGAGGCGCAGGAGGAGGCGGAGCGCACCCTCGACGAGGCGCGCCAGGCCGCCAACAAGCGGCGCAGCGAGGCCGCCGAGCAGGTCGACACACTCGTCACCGAGGCGGTCGCCGAGGCCGAGAAGCTGACCTCGGACGCCGCCGAGAAGGCGCTCAAGACCGCCACGGAGGCCGAGTCGCAGGCCGACACCATGGTGGGTGCGGCGCGAGGCGAGGCGGAGCGGCTGGTCTCCGAGGCGCGGATCGAGGGCAACGGCCTGGTGGAGCAGGCCCGTACGGACGCGGACGAACTGCTCGTCGGCGCGCGGCGCGACGCGACCGCCATAAGGGAGCGGGCCGAGGAGCTGCGCGAGAGGATCACCTCCGAAATCGAGGAGCTGCACGAGCGTGCCCGGCGCGAGTCGGCCGAGCAGATGAAGTCGGCGGGCGAGCGCTGCGACGCGCTCGTGAAGGCCGCCGAGGAGCAGCTCGCCGAGGCGACGGCCAAGGCGAAGGACCTGGTCTCGGAGGCCAACTCCGAGGCGGGCAAGGTGCGGATCGCGGCCGTGAAGAAGGCCGAGCAGCTGCTCAAGGAGGCCGAGCAGAAGAAGGCCGGGACGCTGCGCGAGGCCGAGAAGATCAAGAAGGAGGCGGAGGCCGAGGCCGAGCGTCTGGTCGGCGAGGGCAAGCACGAGCTTGATGTGCTGGCGCGCCGACGGGAGGACATCCAGGCCGAGATCTCCCGGGTGCAGGACGTGCTGGAGGCGCTGGAGTCGTTCGAGGCGCCGGCCGGGGGCGGCAAGGAGGGCGGCGTCAAGGCGGGGGCGAGCGTCGGCGCCCCTCGTTCGGGTGGTAAGTCCTCGGAGGGGTAGCGGGTGCCCGGCGGGTTCGTGCCCAGGTCAGCTGGGTGGGCCGGGTGAAGAAGGCGTGAACGGGAGCACGTTCGGGTGACGATCCGGCGGCATGTTCCGTGATGGTCTCCTTCGGGTGGCCTCCTCGCCGAGCGGTGGCGGACGGCTCAATCGCCGTACTACGCAGGAGCGTTCGGCCCCGGTACTGGCAAGCGATCCAGGGCTCAGCCACTCAAAAGGGTGGGCATTCTCCAGATCAAAACGCCATACGCTCGATGACACGCCGTCCGGACCCCTAGGATTCCCTCTATCACCTCACCGGTCTCATTCGACAGGAACCCCATGAGCGACACTTCCCCCTACGGCTTCGAGCTAGTGCGGCGTGGGTACGACCGCGCTCAGGTGGACGAACGGATTTCCAAGCTCGTCTCCGACCGTGACAGCGCGCTCGCGCGGATCACAGCCCTGGAGAAGCGCATCGAGGAGCTCCACCTCGAAACGCAGAACGCACAGGCCCAGGTAGCCGACGCCGAGCCGTCGTACGCCGGTCTCGGCGCGCGCGTCGAGAAGATCCTCCGCCTCGCCGAGGAGGAGGCCAAGGACCTGCGCGAGGAGGCCCGCCGCGCCGCCGAGCAGCACCGCGAGCTCGCCGAGTCGGCGGCCCAGCAGGTGCGCAATGACGCCGAGTCCTTCGCCGCCGACCGCAAGGCCAAGGCCGAGGACGAGGGCGTACGGATCGTCGAGAAGGCCAAGGGCGAGGCCGCCTCGCTGAAGGCCGAGGCGCAGAAGGACGCCCAGCAGAAGCGCGAGGAGGCCGACGCCCTCTTCGAGGAGACCCGCGCCAAGGCCGCGCAGGCCGCCGCGGACTTCGAGACGAACCTCGCCAAGCGCCGCGAGCAGTCCGAGCGCGATCTGGCCTCGCGTCAGGCCAAGGCCGAGAAGCGGCTCGCCGAGATCGAGCACCGGGCGGAGCAGCTGCGCCTGGAGGCCGAGAAGCTGCGTACGGACGCGGAGCGCCGCGCCCGTCAGACGGTGGAGACGGCGCAGCGCCAGGCCGAGGACATCGTGGCGGACGCCAATGCCAAGGCCGACCGGATCCGCAGCGAATCGGAGCGCGAGCTGGCGGCGCTCACCAACCGCCGCGACTCGATCAACGCGCAGCTGACCAACGTCCGCGAGATGCTCGCGACGCTGACGGGCGCGGCCGTGGCCGCGGCCGGTGCGCCGGAGGACGAGCAGGTCACGCGCGGGGTTCCGGCCCAGCAGTCGCGCTGACCTCAGAGCGTGTCGGCAAACCCCCCGTTTGCCGACACGCTCTCAGGCTCGGCAGCAGACCGTACTGGGCGAGGGCCCCTGTCACGTCAAGTGGCAGGGGCCCTCGCCCCGTTTTAGCGTGGGGCGCATGATCGAGCTCGAGGGGCTGACCAAGCGGTACGGCGAGAAGGTGGCCGTCAACGACCTCAGCTTCGCCGTGCGGCCCGGAATCGTCACCGGCTTCCTCGGGCCCAACGGCGCAGGCAAGTCCACGACCATGCGCATGATCCTCGGCCTCGACAATCCGACCGCGGGCGACGTACGCATCGACGGACGGCACTACGCGCAGATCCGGCATCCGCTGAAATACATCGGCGCCCTCCTCGATGCGAAGGCCATGCACGGCGGGCGCAGCGCCTACAACCATCTGCTCTGCCTCGCGCAGTCCAACGGGATCCCCGACAGCCGGGTACGCGAAGTGCTCGACACCGTCGGCCTGACCGCCGTCGCCAGGAAGAAGGCCAAGGGATTCTCGCTCGGCATGGGCCAGCGGCTCGGCATCGCGGGCGCGCTGCTCGGCGATCCGCAGATCCTGATGTTCGACGAGCCGGTCAACGGGCTCGACCCCGAGGGCATCCACTGGATCCGCAATCTGATGAAGGGCCTGGCTGCGCAGGGCCGTACGGTCTTCGTCTCCTCGCACCTGATGAGCGAGATGGCGCTGACCGCCGACCACCTCATCGTCATCGGACAGGGGCGGCTGCTCGCGGACACCTCGATGGCCGGTTTCATCCGCGAGAACTCACGCTCGTACGCGAGGATCCGCTCCCCGCAGCAGGAGCGGCTGCGCGATGTGCTGCACGCCGAGGGCATCACCGTCGTCGAGACCGGCGGTGTCCTCGAAGTCGACGACACCCCCGTCGAGCGGCTCGGCGAGCTCGCCGCCCGGCACCACCTCGTCCTGCATGAACTCAGCCCGCAGCAGGCCTCCCTGGAGGAGGCGTTCATGCGGCTCACCGCGGAGTCCGTGGAGTACCACGCGCACTCCGAGACCGGCGCACCCGACACCAACGGCTGGCAGCAGTCCAACCGGCAGTGGTCGCGGCAGCAGCAGTCGGACCAGCAGCGGTCGGAGCACCAGTGGTCGCCGCAGCAGTCGGGGCAGCAGTCGCGGCAGCAGAACAATCAGTCGTCGAAGAACGAGGAGCGGTGAGCTGATGTCCTCGACGCGGGTCCTGAAGTCGGAGTGGACCAAGATCAAGTCGGTGGCGTCGACACCGTGGACCCTGCTGCTCGCGATGGTCTTCACCATCGGCCTCGGCATGCTGATCTCGTACTTCGCCTCGAAGGACTTCGACAGACTCGACGCGAGGGACAAGCTGACCTTCGACTCCACCGCGATCAGCTTCGCGGGCATGGGACTCGGCCAGCTCGCGATGATCGTCTTCGGGGTGCTCGTGGTCTCCAACGAGTACAGCACCGGCATGATCCGCACCTCGCTCGCCGCGGTGCCCCAGCGCGCCCGCTTCCTGTTCAGCAAGGTGGCCGTGGCGACCGCGCTCGCACTGGCCGTCGGCATGGTCACCGCCTTCGTGGCCTTCTTCCTCGGCCAGTCGATGATGGGCGAACACAAGGTCTCGCTCGGCGACGACGGGGTGCTGCGCGCGGTGATCGGCGGCGGGCTCTACATGACGCTGATCGCGGTCTTCTCGATGGGTGTCGCCTCGATCCTGCGCAGTCCGATGCTCTCGCTCGGCATCCTGATGCCGCTGTTCTTCCTCGTCTCGCCGATCCTCGGTTCGGTCTCGGCGACGCAGAAGGTCGCGCGCTATCTGCCGGACCAGGCGGGCCAGAAGGTCATGCAGGTGATCGCGCCCTTCGACGACGACACCCCGTACGGTCCTTGGGGCGGGCTTGCGATCATGATCGCCTGGGTGGTCGTGGCGCTGGGGGTGGGCTATCTGCTCCTGAAGAAGCGGGACGCTTAGGGACGTTTCCGCCTTTCGCCGACCCCTGAACGCCCATCGGTGGCGGATGGCCGGAACCATGGAGCGCTGGTTATCCTCCTTAGCTCCGAGGGGGACGAGTTTTGCGTGTGCCCCGACGTACCGGTTCCTGACCTGTCGATGGGTGCAGCATGATCGAGGCAGTCGGCCTGACCAAGCGCTATGGCGCGAAGACGGCCGTGTACAACCTTTCCTTCCAGGTGCGGCCCGGCGCCGTCACCGGCTTCCTGGGGCCCAACGGCTCGGGCAAGTCGACGACGATGCGGATGATCCTCGGCCTCGACAACCCCACGTCCGGCCGGGTGACCATCGCCGGCCACCCCTACCGCCGTCTCCCCAACGCACCGCGCCAGGTCGGCGCGCTGCTCGATGCCAAGGCGGTGCACGGCGGGCGGCACGCCCGCAACCACCTGCTGTGCCTCGCCCAGCTCTCCGGCATCCCCGCGCGACGCGTGGACGAGGTGCTCGGGGTGGTCGGGCTGCAGGACGTCGCCAAGAAGCGCTCCAAGGGCTTCTCGCTCGGCATGGGCCAGCGGCTCGGCATCGCCGCGGCGCTGCTCGGCGACCCGCAGGTGCTGCTCTTCGACGAGCCGGTCAACGGGCTCGACCCCGAGGGCATCCTCTGGGTGCGCAATCTGATGAAGGCGCTGGCCGCCGAGGGCCGTACGGTTTTCGTCTCCTCGCACCTGATGAGCGAGATGGCGCTGACCGCCGACCACCTCATCGTCATCGGGCGCGGGCAGCTGCTCGCCGACATGAGCGTCAAGGACTTCATCTCGGCCAATTCCGCGGACTTCGCGCGGGTGCGCACCCCGGACACCGAGCCCGCCGCGCGCGAGAAGCTCTCGGCCGCGCTCACCGAGGCCGGCGGGCATGTGCTGCCCGAGACGGACGGTGCCCTGCGGGTCACCGGGCTGGCGCTGCCGCGGATCAGCGATCTCGCCCATGAGTCGGACGTACGGCTGTGGGAGCTCTCGCCCCACCAGGCCTCCCTCGAAGAGGCCTATATGCGGATGACGCAGGGCGCGGTCGACTACCGCTCCACGGCCGACCAGAAGGCCGGTCTGCAGCAGCAGCTTCCGCCGCAGCAGGGGCAGCTGCCCGGGCGGATGCAGCCGCCGCTGCCCGGCCAGGGCCAGCCCGGCTGGTACGCGCCTCCGCCGCCGCAGCAGGGCGGGCAGCCCTTCGCGATGCCGCAGGGAGCGCCCGGCGCACCGGCCGCCACTCCCCCGGCGCCGGACGCGGCACCCGCCGCTCCGGCCGCCGCACCCACGGCGCCCGCCGCGCCCGCCGCGCCCGCCGCCAACCTGACCAAGCCCGAGAACGACGAGAACGGGGCCGCCCGATGAGTACCCCCACTCCCCCGCAGGCCCCCGCCGCCGCACCCACCGAGCAGCAGCCTGCTCCGCAGTGGCAGGGCGGCGGCGCGCCCGTCTACACCTCGCCGATCCCCGTCCGCACCACCCACCTCGGACACGCGCTCGCCTCCGAGTGGACCAAGATCCGGACCGTGCGCTCCACGATGTGGACGCTCGGTGTGATGTTCGTGCTGGTCATCGGCATCGGCCTGATGACGGCTTCGGGGCTCTCCAGCTCCGAGTACACCCAGGTGCCGCTGCTCTCCGGCGGTCTGTTCGGGCTGATGCTCGGCCAGATCTGCATCGTGACCCTCGGCGTCCTGGTGATCACCTCCGAGTACGGCACCGGCATGATCCGTACGACGATGACCGCGTGCCCGGCCCGCGGCCGGGTGCTCGCCGCGAAGGCCATCGTGTACTTCCTGCTGTCGTTCACGATGACGCTGATCGCCACGACGCTCACCGCGCTGATCCAGTCGTCGATGCTGGGCGGCCGCCCCATCGGCGAGTACTCCACCCTGCCGACGGAGTCCCTCGTCGACGGCGTGGTCATCGCCACGAGCGGCGAATGGCTGGGCGCGACCGTGGGCGCCTCGCTCTACGTCGCGCTGCTCGGCCTGCTCGCACTCGCCGTCGGCGCGATGCTGCGCCACTCCGCGGGCGCGATCACCACGATGCTCGGCGTCATCCTGCTGCCGCTGCTGCTCGCCCTGTTCATGCAGATGGAGAGCCTGCGCGAGCTGCAGGAGTTCCTCGTCGAGTACTCGCCGCTGAACGGCCTCGCCACCCTGTTCGGGCTGCCCTTCATGGGCGAGGCGGGCACGGGCAACGGCTGGGGCCTGCTCGCGGGTCTCGCGGCCCTGACGGTCGTGGCACTCGGCGGCGCCTTCGCCCTCACCTACCAGCGGGACGTGTAGGTCCGCCGGGCCCTGGGACTCAGGAACTCCACTCCGCCCAGGGCCCTCGCCGACCTCAGTACCTCGGCGCGTTACGGGACCGCTGCACCCTGGAGGTGCGGCGGTCCCTCGCGTTCCAGCAGGCCTTGTGCCAGTGCCTGCGGTCGTCGACCCCGCCGTGCTGCGGCCAGGCGACCACATGCGCAACCCCCGAGGGGATCTGCTGGTCGCATCCCGGGCAGCGGTACGTCTTTCCGGCCGCGCTCGCGCCCGCCACCTGCCGTACGCAGTACTCCTCGCCCTGATGGTCCTCCAGGCGCTCGAAGCCGCCGTACCGCAGCGCCGGGGCCTCACTCCCCGCGTCGCCGCCTCGGCCGGACCGGCCCGCCCCCTTGGGACGGTTCTTACGCGGGGACACCAGAACACCTCACCGGCTGGTTCGCGGAGCCGTCCATAGCAGCACCGCACGGATACTGAACGCCGTCAAGCCTACGCGTCACCCGAGCGGGTACCCGCACCCGAGCAAGTCCTGCGATCACCTGTCGTCGGGCCCACAATGACGCATACGAAATCCCGCGTCTCCCCGGCAACTTCCCCGGGCATCCGGGCAGGCGTACCACAACGACCCGAACGAGCGCAGAACAAACCACATTCGGCCCGAGTCGCGCTCCACTCATCAGAAAATGGGCCAATCCTCATGCGGGACCGTGCCTTTGGCACGTGTCAGGCGTTAATGCCCTTGAGGAAACAGGGGGATACCGCGTCCGCGCCAAGGAGGCAGTCAGCGATGCGTGTGGGAAGTTTCGTCCTCGCGGCCCAGTTCCCGGGCCAGGGCCAGGGGGAGGCCCTGCACCGTGCGGTGCGCAGTGCCGAGGTGGCCGAGGAGGCCGGGCTCGACTCGGTCTGGCTGGCCGAGCACCACTTCGTGCCGTACGGAGTGTGCCCCTCGGCCACCACCCTGGCAGCCCTGCTGCTGGGCCGCACCCGGCGGATCCGGGTGGGCACCGCGGTCAGCGTGCTGCCCACCCAGCACCCGGTCGCCCTCGGCGAACAGGCCGCGCTGCTGCACCTCACCAGTGGCGGCCGCTTCAGTCTCGGGGTCGGCCGGGGCGGGCCCTGGGTGGATCTGGAGGTCTTCGGCGCCGGGATCGGCGCGTACGAGAAGGGGTTCGCGGAATCGCTCGACCTGCTGCACCGGTGGCTGACCCGGCCGAAGGTCTCCGCCGACTCAGAGCGCTACACCTTCCGCGAGGTCCCTGTCGTACCGCGCCCCGACGAGGCGCTGAGCGGGCCCGCCGGACCGGAACTGATCGTGGCCTGCACCTCACCGGCCAGCGTGCGCCTCGCCGCCGAACGCGGACTCGCGATGCTGCTCGGCATGCACATCGGGGACGAGCAGAAGGCCGAGATGATCGCGGCCTACCGCAAGGCGGCGCATGCGGCCGGGCGCAGCCCGCAGGAGGTGGCCGAGACACCGCATGTGGCGGCGGGCGTCGCCCAGGTCGCGGACCGCAGCGTCGAAGCGGCCGAGACGCTGCTCAAGGCGATGCCCGGCTGGCTCAAACAGGGCCTCGACGCGCATGTCACCGTCGACGGACGCGAGCGCGCGATGCGCGACCCCTTCGCGTATACCCGGCTGCTCTGCTCGATCCACCCGGTGGGCACGCCCAGGCTGTGCGCGGACCGGCTCGCGGCGACGGCGGAGCGTACGGGCATCACACGCTTCGCGCTGCTCACGGAGGGCTCGGGAGACCTTGCCTCGACCGAGGAGAACCTACGCCGGCTCGGCGCCGAAGTGCTGCCACAGCTGGCCTGAATTGGGGGGTGCCCGGCGGATCACGCCGCCGGACACCCCCTTATGCACAGCGAGGGGCTGCCGCCCCGGATACACCTCCCGCGTACGGAGCGGCAGCGACAGGCTCAGCAGTCCCGCAGCAAAGGTGACTGGTTCAGCAACTGGCCACGGATCGAAGTGAAGCGGGCCAGCCGCTCATCGGCCTCCGGGCCGTCGGGGAACACCGCGACACGGTGGCAGTTCTGGAAGGCCAGCCGTACTCCGAAGTGGCGCTGCAGAGCACCGCGTATCGCGTCACTTGCCAGGGCGCGCAGCAGCTGGCCGCGCTCCTGCTCACTGGCCGGCGGGGTCTGATTGTCGGCGAACTCTCCTCCGTCGACCTTCAGCTGAGCCACCAGTGAGCTGATCATCTCCCATGCGTACGGCAGGGATGTCCGGACGCAGTCGACGAATTCCGCTTCATCGACCTCGCCTCGCTCGGCCTGTGCCAACAAAGCCGGTGAGACGTCGAGCGACATGGGTACTCCTCTCGGACCCCCGGGGCGGGGGTTTACGGGCAGGGCCGGAAACCGCCTACGCAGCGTGCACGTTTCGCGACCTCCTGCTTACACGTTAGGGAAGTCATCGGTCACGCACCAGGAGAAGGCAGCCACAACCGGCCAATAATCAACCAAGGTTGAACGGGGGCAAGCCGGGAAATACCCCCGGACCCGGGTCCGCCTCGGGGACGACCAGGGGCCCGTCTCCGATTCGCCCCGGAGCCCGCCCCCGGGGCGAATCGCGCGAAGCGGGCCGCGTCGAGTAGCGTTGCCGACCATGCGTCTCGTCATCGCCCGCTGCTCCGTGGACTACGCGGGCCGGCTCACCGCCCACCTCCCGTCGGCCCCCCGCCTCATCCTCGTGAAGGCGGACGGCAGCGTCTCCATCCACGCGGACGACCGCGCCTACAAGCCGCTCAACTGGATGTCGCCGCCGTGCACCCTCAAGGAGGACGGCGACGTCTGGACGGTCGTCAACAAAGCAGGCGAGAAACTGATCATCACGATGGAGGAGATCCTGCACGACTCCTCCCACGAACTCGGGGTCGACCCGGGCCTGATCAAGGACGGCGTCGAGGCGCATCTGCAGGAACTGCTCGCCGACCGGATCGAGACGCTCGGCGAGGGCTACACCCTGATCCGGCGCGAGTACCCGACCGCGATCGGCCCCGTCGACATCCTCTGCCGGGACGCCGAGGGCCGGACGGTCGCCGTCGAGATCAAACGACGCGGGGAGATCGACGGCGTAGAACAGCTCACGCGCTACCTCGAACTCCTCAACCGCGACCCGCACCTTGCTCCGGTCCGCGGCATCTTCGCGGCCCAGGAGATCAAGCCGCAGGCTCGTGTCCTGGCCACGGACCGCAGCATCGGGTGCACCGTTCTCGATTACGACGCGTTGCGCGGCATCGAGGACGACAAGCTGCGCTTGTTCTGACGCCCCCGCAGGGGGCGACAGAACCGGGGGTGCGGCCCCCGGAGGCGGGCCCCTGTTGTGCGGTTGCGGTGCACCCACGGGGTGGGTGGGCCCAGTTGTGCGAAGCACCCACGGGGTGGGTGGGCCACCCGGGGCTTCGCCCCTGGCCCTCATTTCGCGCTGAACGCGCTCGTCCTCAAACGCCGGCCGGGCGGGTGGGCCCCCTTCGGCCTTAGGGTGTCCGGCGGATCAGAAGGTCGGACACCCTCTAGATCACGCCGAACGCGCTCTCCGACGCGCTCGTACTGTCGGCCGGTCCGCTCTCTGACGAACCCACCGGGCTGCCTACCGGCCTGCTCGCCGACTCGCTCTCGGTCTGACTGCCTGAGGCCGAAGCGCTGGCCGTCGTCGAGTTGTCGGGGGAAGCCGATGGTGACTCGGACACTGTCCCACCCGGATCCGGCGACTCGGACACTGTCCCACCCGGATCCGGCGACTCGGACGCCGTTCCACCCGGGTCCGGCGACTCGGACGTCGTCTCACCCGCGTCCGGCGACTCGGACGTCTGTGTGGGCTTGCCCGTCGTCGGGTCCTCCCCCGGCTCGTCCGAAGGCGACGCACTCGCCCCAGGCCGAGTCGGCTCGTCGGAAGCCCCCGCCGAGCCGTCCTCTCCCGGCTCCGACGGCCGCCGCGTCGACTCCGCCGATTCTTCCCCCGCGGTCGGCTCGTCGGCGTCCAGTCCGTCGCCGACGCTCTGCTCGCTCGTGGTCCGATCCGGCCGCACCCGGTTCGACGGATCCTCGTCCGACGTGGCCCCGAGCGTCACCACCGTCCCGAGCACCGCCGCGAGCAACGCCCCGGCCCCGGCCGCGACAAGGTTCCGCCGCGTACCGCTGAGCACGGCGCGCCCGGCACTGCCGCCCTTCAGCCATGCTCCACCGGGGCCGCGCCCCTCACCACCGCCGTCACCGGTCCCGCCGCTGCCTCCACCCGGGCCGCCGAGACGACCGCCGGAAGCGCCCCCCGACGCCCCCGGCCGGGATATCAGCGTCGGCGGCTCCTCATCACGGGCCGGCAGGGCGAGCGCCGCCGGTATGCCGCCGGGCGGCGAGGCCGGTTCCTCGTAGCGTGCGTCCGGGGCCTCTTCGCCGGCCGGCGTACGGGCACCGGGGAGTACTTCCCCGGACCGGTCCGCCACCAGCGCGAGCGCCCGGCGCCCGGCCACCGTGCCCCGCTTGTCGGCCAGCGCACCCCGCAGCCCGATCGAGGCCTCGAGTTCCGCACGGGCCCGGTCCAGGTGGCCGCCGAGCAGCGCCAGGATCCCCAACTCGTGGTGGAAGTAGGCCTCCTCGGCCACCTCACCCGCCACCCGCGCCGCTTCCTGCCCGGCCCTCAGCGTCCGCTCCCAGACGCTCCAGTCGAGCCCTGCGGCATAGGCGGGGGCTGCGGTGCGGGCGAGCAGGACGGCGGAGCTGGTGTGTCCGGATTCGGGGGCGGCGAGCAGCACCGTGAGTGCCGCGAGCGCGGCCTCCGCCTCGCCGGCGGCCCGCTCGGGCGTGACGGAGGGGTGCCCGGCCCACCAGGCGTAGTGCTGTGCGGCCGTGTGCGCGAGCTCCGCCCGCTCCTCGGCGCTCGCGGCGTATCCGGCGGCGGCAAGCTGCGTGTGGACGCCCGCGGCGAGCCGCCAGCGCGCTCCGACGGGGGTGACGAGGGCGACGGCGGCCAGTTCGCCGAGCGCGGCGTCCGCGTGGGTGTCGCCGACGAGTGCGGGCAGATGGGCCTGGTGGGGCACCTCGCCGCCGAGGGCGACGGCGAACCTCAGGGTCGTACGGGCCGATTCGCTCAGCCGTGAGGCGAGCATCTCGGCAGGTGCGGCGCCTTCGGCGAGGCTCGGCAGCGGTATGTGGCCGTCCTCGGCCTCGGCGGGCGCGTCCTCGGAGTCCCCGGCGTCCTCGGTTCCGTCGACAGGGGCGTCGGAGGGCATGTCGAGGGGAGCATGGACGGGTGCGGCGCCGGGTCCTTCGTAGTGGCCGGACTCGTCGAAGGCGGCGGGGTCAGCGCGCAGCAGATCGCGCTGGCGCAGGAGCGCACCGGCCTGGATGAAGCGCAGCGGCAGACCTTCGGATTCGAACCAGAGGTCACCGGCCCAGGCGGTCTCGTCCTCGGTGAGGGGCCGGCCGACGGCCCGCTCCAGGAGGTCGAGTCCCGCGCTGCGGGCGAGTCCGCCGAGGGAGACCTCCTCGATGTGTGCCTCGGGGCCGGGCTCCGGTATGTCGGGGGTGGCGGCCAGCAGGTAGGCGCATTCCGGGGTGGCATCGAGGAGTTCGTCGAGCGCGCTGCCGCCGAACTCCAGATCATCCACGACGACCACGGCGCCGATGTCGTGGACAAGGCCGAGTATCTCGGCGCGGTCGGGCCGGTGCAGCGGTGACTTGTACACGGAGGCGTACAGGTCGTGGAGCAGTTCGCCGACGCCGCGCTTGTGGCCGTTGAGCCGGATCACGCCGTCGGGCGCGAGGTCGAGGCAGTCCTCGGCGACGGTGGCGAGCAGTGCGGTGCGGCCGGATCCGCGCGCGCCGGTGAGCCGCACGGAGCGGCCGCGGGCGAGCAGCCGGACGAGGTCCTCGCGCTCGTCCTGGCGTTCGAGCAGGACGCTGCGCGGCTGTTCGGGCCCGGGCGGTACCGGGGGCACGGCGGCGCGGGCGAGTTCGGTGCGCTCGGCGGGCGTCAGTTTCCGCGGGCACGGCGGCAGTTCCCCGGGCGGGCAGGCCTCGATCTCGCTGCCGTCGACGGGGTTCACGGTGAGCAGGAGGTCGCCGGAGACCAGCTGTACCGTGCGCGCGGGCACGGGGCTGCCGAAGTCGGGCGTGATGGCGTCGCGGGGCGGCCGCTGCGGTGTGTCCGCCTGCCGCGCGCTCCCGGCGTGTTCCTTGTGCTCCGCGTCGAACGCGCCGTCCGCGCCGTCCGCGCCGGTCCGGCCCTCGTCGTGACCGAAGTCCTGCGGTCCCCGGTTCATCGGGTCCATGGTCAAAGCCCCCCAAAAGCGGATGCGACTCGGCTTCCCCGGCCTTCGCACATCACACTGTCGCTTCTGGTCCGGTCCTGCGTTCTGTTGAGCTCTGCCGTAGCTCTGCCGTAGCTCTGCCGTAGCTCCGTTGTAGCTCTGTCGTATGAGCGGTTGAGTGACCGAACCCTAGACGTTCGGCCAGTATCTGCGAACAGTCGGGGTGCCGCACCGTCCGGGACATCACGGTCTCGTGAGGATTGTGCGGGTGCGGAGCCTTGTCCCGACCGGGGGTCTTCCGGCCCCGCCGGACACCCCTAGGGCGTGTTTCGAAAGTCGCTTCGTCCGCCCGGAGGGCGGGCCCTGCGGCGTCCGGTGCGTGCTCTCGGCGTGCGGGCCGGAAGTCCTCGTACTGGACGTACTCGGGCTTTCGGCCCGTGCGGCGAGAGTGCGTGCCGGGCGTCGCGGGGCAGAAGCGACTTTCGAAACACGCCCTAGAGGGGATGCGCCCCGATGCCGCCTTCGATCGCGAGGATCCGGTGCAGCCGGGTGGCCACGAGGAGGCGCTGCATCTGCGCCGGCACATTGCGCAGCACGAGCCGGCGGCCGCAGCGGCCTGCCTGGCGGTGTGCGCCCATGATCACGCCGAGCCCGGTGGCGTCGAGCGCGTCGAGGCACGCGAGGTCGAGGACCAGATCGCCCGCCCCTTCATCAAGAGCGGAGTGCAGGACGGTCCGGGCGTCCGCCGCGCTGCGGACGTCGAGGCTGCCCCCGACGGCCAGCTCGGCGTGGTCGCCCCTGATGTACATATGCGCTCCCCACAGTGGTCGTCATGGCGTGCGCAGCGACCCCCTGCGTACGCGCGGCCTGCCTGAGTCTTCAACCCAACTGACTGGCTTACGGTCACGGGAGTTGCCGTCCGTAAGCGAACCGATACCCAATTCACTCGTGCGAGCGATGCGGGTGCCGCTGCCGCCGTCGAGCGCCCGAAGGCGCCCCCACGGCGGAAGCGGCCCCGTGCCGGTGCGGGTTCAGTGCTTGTAGAAGCCCTGGCCGCTCTTGCGTCCGATGTCCCCGGCGTCGACCATCCGGCGCATGAGCTCCGGCGGCGCGAACTTCTCGTCCTGGGACTCGGTGTAGATGTTGCTGGTGGCGTGCAGCAGGATGTCGACGCCGGTGAGGTCCGCGGTGGCCAGCGGGCCCATGGCGTGCCCGAAGCCGAGCTTGCAGGCGATGTCGATGTCCTCGGCGGTGGCGACGCCCGATTCGTACAGCTTGGCGGCCTCGACGACGAGCGCCGAGATCAGCCGGGTGGTGACGAAGCCGGCGACGTCACGGTTGACGACGATGCAGGTCTTGCCGACGGACTCGGCGAACTCCCGCGTCCGCGCCAGGGTTTCGTCGCTGGTCTTGTAGCCGCGCACCAGCTCGCACAGCTGCATCATCGGCACGGGCGAGAAGAAGTGCGCGCCCACGACGCGCTCGGGGCGCTCGGTGGCCGCGGCGATCTTCGTGATCGGGATCGCGGAGGTGTTGGAGGCGAGCACAGCGTCCTCGCGCGCGATCTTGTCGAGCGTGCGGAAGATCTCGTGCTTGACCTCGAGCTTCTCGAAGACGGCCTCGACGACGATGTCGGCCTCGCCGGCCGCGTCCAGATCGGTGCTCGTGGTGATCCTGGCGAGCGCGGCCTCGGCGTCCTCGGCGGAGAGCTTGCCCTTGGCGACGAACTTCTCGTACGAGGCCTTGATGCCGTCGGTGCCGCGGGTCAGGGCTTCGTCGGTGATGTCACGCAGGACCACGTCCCAGCCCGCCTGGGCGGAGACCTGAGCGATACCGGAACCCATGAGTCCGGCCCCGATGACGGCAAGCTTCCTGGCCACTGTGGTCTTCTCCTGTCCCGCCGCGCGCACCACCCTGTGCGCACAACGCTGTACTGGCGAACTTACGAGCTGTTTACGGTCCTACCCGGCGGACCCTAGCGGCCGTGAGCCCGGGATGGGGTGCTACGAGATGCGCGTCACGCCCGATACGACGCACATCACACCGGACCGGCTCACCGGGCGGTCCGCACCGCGTAGTTGAGGACCATTTCGCCCAGGATCTTCTCGAGTGCGTCGAACGGGCCGAGCGCGTCCTTCGCCCTGTCCGCTCTGTCCGTGAGACTCGGCACAAGGCTGTTCACTAAGGCGGGAGCCCGATCCGCGGGGCGTAGTCTCGGTGCATGGTCAATCTGACGCGCATCTACACCCGCACCGGCGACCAGGGCAGCACCGCCCTCGGTGACATGAGCCGGACGCAGAAGACCGATCTGCGGATCTCGGCCTATGCCGATGCCAACGAGGCCAATGCCGTGCTCGGCACCGCTCTCGCCCTCGGCGCTCTCGACGACGAGGTCAAGCAGGTTCTCGTACGGGTGCAGAACGATCTGTTCGACGTGGGCGCCGACCTGTCGACCCCGGTCGTCGAGGAGCCCGAGTATCCGCCGCTGCGGGTCGAGCAGTTCTACATCGACCGGCTGGAAGCGGACTGCGACACGTTCAACGAGCGGCTCGAGAAGCTGCGTTCGTTCATCCTCCCCGGCGGCACACCCGGCGCGGCGCTGCTGCACCAGGCGTGCACGGTGGTGCGGCGGGCCGAGCGCTCCACGTGGGCGGCGATGGAGGTGCACGGCGAAACGATGAACCCGCTCACCGCCACCTATCTGAACCGCCTCTCCGACCTCCTGTTCATCCTGGCGCGCATCGCCAACAAGGAGGTCGGGGATGTGCTGTGGGTGCCCGGCGGCGAACGCGACTGAGCCTCAGAGCTTCGTCAGGTCGCGTGCCCGGCCCTTCCTCTCCCCCGCAGGCTCCTTCCGCGGCCAGATCGCATAGCTCAGCGCGATCACCCCGTGAATACCCGTGATCTCCCAGGCCGTGACCTGCCAGCTCTCCAGCGTGTCCGTGCGCGAGGCGTCCCCCACGTACAGCATCGCGAGCATCAGGAGCCCGGAGGCGACCGCGGCCGCGAGCACCGTGCCCAGCCATACCTTGCCCTCGTGGTGGGCGCGCGCCATCCCGTAGCGCGGCGGCCGCCTCAGCGGGGCGCCGTCGAAGCGGTGTGCGGCATGCCCGTCCAGCCACTTCACGGTGCGGTGGCCGTGCCCGACGGTGTACCCGATGTACAGCGCGGCTATCCCGTGCTTGGCGCTGGGCTCCGCGCCGTTCTTCAGGTCGATCGCGGTGACGGCGAGCAGCAGGACTTCGAGCAGCGGCTCGCACAGCAGCAGCGCGAGTCCCACGCGCGGCATCCGCAGCACATAGCGGAAGGCGAGCCCTGCCACCAGGAGCACCCAGAAGGCGATTTCGCAGACGATGATGAGGGTGACGATCACCGGTACTCCTCGGCTCGGCCCGTTCGTTCGGTCCTTTCCAGGTTCCCGCGCGCGAGGGCCGCGTTCATCGCCGGCGATGATGAACCGCGACTGCATCCTTCGATGTACCCGTGGTTCGGCCGCGATGCGGAGGGCCGGAAGGCGTATGCACGGTTGGATGGAGGCATGAACCGAGCGCACCCCCGCCACCCGCACGATGTCCTCATCGCCGCGGGCAGCCTGGCCTTCGGCCTGCTGTTCTGGGGGCTCGGCCTCGACATGAACCAGGACGGACGGCTGCTGCCGGGCGCCTGGGTCCTTGTGCCGCTGTGCGCGATGGCCGTCCTCGTACTGGGCCGGCGCACCCACCCCCGTGCGGCGCTGCTGCTGGGCACCGCCTTGCTGGTCGCCGACCAGTTCACCGACGGCAATCTCGCCACCCCGGTGATGTACGCCGATCTCGTCTACGCGGCCGTCCTGTACGGAACGGACTCCGCGGCCCGCCGTATCCCGGTCGTCACCGGTGCCGTCACGCTCCTGACGACGATCGCACTGCTCGTCTGGTCCCGGCAGGCGGAGGCGCTGTTCGTCGGTGCCGTGATCGCGCTCATCACCGTGACGCCCGCCCTCACGGGCTCCGCCGTGCGCTACCACCGCGAGGCCGCACGCGCCGCAGAGCTGCGGGCCGAACAGACCGCGCTGCTCGCCGAGATGGACCGCACGCAGGCGGTGACCGCCGAACGCGCCCGGATGGCCCGTGAACTGCACGACGTGGTGGCCAACCACCTCTCCGCGATCGCCATCCACTCCACGGCCGCGCTCTCCCTCGACGACCGGTCCACCACCCGCGAGGCGCTCTCCGTCATCCGGGTGAACAGTGTGGAGGGCCTGGCGGAGATGCGCCGCCTGATCGGGATCCTGCGCGATGACAGCGGCGATCTGGAACCGGCCGCCGCCCCCACCCTCGACGGCGTCTGCGCCCTCGTCGAGCAGGCCCGCACCAATGGTCTGGACGTCAGCTTCGAGGACGCCCGCCCGCCGGGCGCCGCCCTGCCCGCTCCGGTCGAGCTGGCCGCGTACCGCATCGTGCAGGAATCCCTGACCAATGCGCTCAAGCACGCCGCGCCCGGCGGCGTGCGCCTGCGCCTCGACCGGTCCGACGGGCTGCTGACCATCGAGGTCACCAGCCCCGTCCACCGCTCCGGGAGCGGCCCGCGCGCGCCCGGTTCGGGTGCCGGTCTCGTGGGGATGCGAGAGCGGGCGGCGCTGCTCGAGGGAGCGTTCAGGGCCGGGCCGGAGGATGGCGCGTGCGGCAGGATCTGGCGGGTACGGGCCGAACTCCCCGTGGCAGAAGGAGACTCCGCATGACCGAGCAGACCCGGGACGCGGCCGCACCGATCCGTGTCCTCGTCGCCGAGGACCAGTCCGCCGTACGCGCAGGCCTCGTCCTGATCCTGCGCAGCGCCCCCGACATCGAGGTCGCGGGCGAGGCGGCCGACGGGGAGCAGGCCGTGGCGCTGGCCCGTGAACTGCGGCCGGACCTGGTCCTGATGGACATCCAGATGCCGCGTCTGGACGGCGTCTCGGCCACCCGTCAGGTGGTCGCCGAGCGGCTCGCGGACGTCCTGGTGCTCACCACCTTCGACCTGGACGCGTACGTCTTCGGCGCCCTGCGCGCGGGCGCTGCGGGCTTCCTGTTGAAGAACACCGAGGCCAAGGACCTGCTGACGGCCGTACGCACGGTGGCGCGCGGCGAGGGTCTGATCGCGCCCGCCGTGACGCGGCGGCTGATCGCGGAGTTCGCCGGACGGCCGGTACGGGGCGGGGGCAGCGAACGGGATCCGGCGATCCTCGACGCGCTCACCCGGCGCGAGCGCGAGGTGCTGTCCTGCCTGGGCCAGGGGTTGGCGAATGCCGAGATCGCGGTGCGTCTGGAGATGGCCGAGGCCACGGTGAAGACGCATGTCAGCCGCCTCCTGGGCAAGCTGGAGCTGCGCAGCCGGGTGCAGGCGGCGGTCCTCGCACAGGAGTTGGGCATCTGAGCCGGGCTCACCTGGCCGCCCGGTAGATCTTCCGTCCCGAAAAAGGCCGGTTCTCAACTACCCAGTGGTCCAGACCTATTGACGTAAGGTCCAGACCTTTCTACGCTCACCACACTTCGCGTGAGCACCGACCCACCGTGCTCAGGGCAGCGCAGGTCCCACCCCCCAATATCCGGACCTCATGGCAGGAGCCGCTCGATGCGCTTCAGACCGACCGCTCGTGTACGCCACAGAATGATCGCGGGACTGACCACCCTGATCCTCCCCCTCGCCGCACTCGTCGGCCTCTCCACGCCCGCGGCGGCGGCCGAGGCCACCGCCACCTACGCCAAGACCCAGGACTGGGGCACCGGCTTCGAGGGCAAGTGGACCGTCAAGAACACCGGCACCACCACCCTGTCCTCGTGGACCGTCGAATGGGACTTCCCGTCCGGCACCCAGGTCACCTCCGCCTGGGACGCCGACGTCACCAGCTCCGGCAACCACTGGACCGCCAGGAACAAGTCGTGGAACGGCACCCTGGCCCCCGGCGCCTCGGTCTCCTTCGGCTTCAACGGCACCGGCTCCGGCTCCCCCGCCAACTGCAAGCTGAACGGAGCCAGCTGCGACGGCGGCTCGGTCCCCGGTGACGAAGCCCCCGGCGCGCCCGGCACCCCCACGGCCTCCGGCATCACCGACACCTCGGTGACGCTCAGCTGGAGCGCCGCCAGTGACGACAACGGCATCAAGAACTACGACGTGCTGCGCGACGGCTCCGTCGTCGCCACCGTCACCGGCACCTCGTACGAGGACACCGGCCTCAGCGCCGGCACCGACTACTCGTACACCGTCCAGGCCCGCGACACCGCGGGCCAGACCGGGCCGGTCAGCGGCGCGGTCTCGGTGACCACGACCGGCGGCACGGACCCCGGCCCGGGCCCCGGCGAGAAGATCCGGATGGGGTACTTCACCAACTGGGGCGTCTACGGGCGCAACTACCACGTGAAGAACATCGTGACCTCCGGCTCCGCCGAGAAGATCACCCACATCAACTACGCCTTCGGCAACGTCCAGGGCGGCAAGTGCACCATCGGTGACGCCTATGCCGACTACGACAAGGCGTACACCGCGGCACAGTCCGTCGACGGCGTCGCCGACACCTGGGACCAGCCGCTGCGCGGCAACTTCAACCAGCTGCGCAAGCTGAAGGAGATGCACCCGCACATCAAGGTGCTCTGGTCCTTCGGCGGCTGGACCTGGTCCGGCGGCTTCCCCGACGCGGTGAAGAACCCGGCCGCCTTCGCCAAGTCCTGCCACGACCTGGTCGAGGACCCGCGCTGGGCCGATGTCTTCGACGGCATCGACCTGGACTGGGAGTACCCCAACGCCTGCGGTCTCAGCTGTGACGAGACGAGTGCCCCGAACGCCTTCAGCACGATGATGAAGGCCATGCGGGCCGAGTTCGGGAACGACCTGGTCACCGCGGCCGTCACCGCCGACGCCTCGGAGGGCGGCAAGATATCGGCGGCCGACTACGGGGAGGCCGCGCAGTACATCGACTGGTACAACGTGATGACGTACGACTTCTTCGGCGCCTGGGCCAAGAACGGGCCGACGGCCCCGCACTCGCCGCTCACCTCCTACCCCGGCATCCCGCAGCAGGGCTTCAACTCCGCCGAGGCGATCGCCGCGTACAAGGCGGAGGGCATCCCCTCGGACAAGCTGCTCCTTGGGATCGGGTTCTACGGGCGCGGCTGGACCGGTGTCACCCAGTCGGAGCCCGGTGGCTCGGCGACCGGGCCCGCCTCCGGGACGTACGAGTCCGGGATCGAGGACTACAAGGTCCTCAAGGCGAAGTGCCCGTCCAACGGCACGGTCGCGGGTACGGCGTACGCCCACTGCGGCAGTGACTGGTGGTCGTACGACACTCCGGCGACGGTGGGCTCGAAGATGAGCTGGGCCGAGAACCAGGGGCTCGGCGGGGCGTTCTTCTGGGAGTTCAGCGGTGACACGGCGAACGGTGAGCTTGTCTCGGCGATCGATGGTGGGCTGAGCTAGCCGCCCCCTATGCGGAAGCCGGAGCCGGCGGGTCTGCCCCCTGCCGCTCCGGCTTCTTTGTTTCCCCCACCCCGCCCCTTCCCGAAACCGGGGCTCCGCCCCCCGGACCCCCGTATCGCACTGAACGCGCTCGTCCTCAAACGCCGGACGGGCTGGAGGCTACCCCGGTCGGCAACTTTCGCCCCGCCGGCGTTTGAGGCGATCCGGACGAAGTCCGGATGCCTACGCCACGTTGACGCGCTGCCCCGGCGGCGCCGCCTCCAGCCAGGCGAGGAAGCCGGTCAGGGCGTCCTCGGACATGGCGAGTTCCAGGCGGGTGCCCGAGTGGGTGCAGGTCAGGATGATCGCGTCGGAGAGGAGGGCGACCTCCTCGTCGCCGTCGGGGGTGCGGCGGTCCACCACCTCGATCGCGCCGCGTTCCAGGACGCGGCGGGGCCGGGGCGCGTAGGAGAAGACGCGGAACCATTCGACGCGGTCCCCGTTGTAGCGGGCCACCCCGTATCCCCAGCCCTTGCCGGAGGGCGACTGCTCGGCGGGCGCGTTCCAGCGCAGCGAGCAGTCGAAGGTGCCGCCCGACCGCTGGATCAGCCGCCTGCGCAGCCCGAATACGAAGAGCCCCACAAGCACCAGGGCGACGACCAGTCCGCAGACAAGCAGAGCGAGGACCATCAGCACCGACCTCCTCGACTCGTCACGTAACGCAACCGACCTTGTCCAGCAATCGTCCCGCATTCACCTCAGCCGCGGCTGGTACCGGCGCAAACCAGTACCAGCCGCGGCTGAGTCACACATTCAAACAAATACGGCTCTCCGGCGATGCCGTCAGCGCGTGGCGACGGCCCGCAGACGTACGTCGGCGCGACGCTCCGCGCCGGCGTCCGCCTCGGCCTTCGCCCGCTCCAGGGCACGCTCGGCTCGCTGGACATCGATCTCGTCCGCGAGCTCGACGATCTCGGCCAGCAGGGAGAGCTTGTTGTCCGCGAACGAGATGAACCCGCCGTGCACGGCGGCCACCACGGTTTCACCCGCGCTCGTACGAATGGTCACCGGGCCCGATTCCAGCACACCGAGCAGCGGCTGGTGACCGGGCATGACGCCGATGTCGCCGGACGTGGTGCGCGCCACGACCAGGGTGGCCTCGCCGGACCAGACCTGGCGGTCGGCGGCGACCAGCTCGACGTGCAGCTCAGCAGCCAAGGTTGGCTCCTCGGATCACCACCCGGCGGTGATGCCGGGTGTCGGTTCGAATTCTAGTGGGCGTTTCGCAGGGGGCGGGTCAGGCCCGCCCCCTGCGGAAGTCACTGCAGCTCACGGCGTGAGCCGCGTGATTCAGGAGACGCCCAGCTCCTTGGCGGCCTTCTTCAGGTCGTCGATGCCACCGCACATGAAGAACGCCTGCTCCGGGAAGTGGTCGTACTCGCCGTCGCAGATCGCGTTGAAGGCCGCGATCGACTCGTCGAGGGACACGTCCGAACCGTCGACGCCGGTGAACTGCTTGGCGACGTGGGTGTTCTGGGACAGGAAGCGCTCCACGCGACGGGCACGGTGGACGACGAGCTTGTCCTCCTCGCCGAGCTCGTCGATACCGAGGATCGCGATGATGTCCTGCAGGTCCTTGTACTTCTGCAGGATCGTCTTCACGCGCATCGCGGCCTGGTAGTGGTCCTGCGCGATGTACCGCGGGTCGAGGATGCGGGACGTCGAGTCCAGCGGGTCCACGGCCGGGTAGATGCCCTTCTCGGAGATCGGACGGGAGAGCACCGTCGTCGCGTCGAGGTGGGCGAAGGTGGTGGCCGGCGCCGGGTCGGTCAGGTCGTCCGCGGGGACGTAGATCGCCTGCATCGAGGTGATCGAGTGACCACGGGTCGAGGTGATGCGCTCCTGGAGGAGACCCATCTCGTCGGCCAGGTTCGGCTGGTAGCCCACCGCGGAGGGCATCCGGCCGAGCAGGGTCGAGACCTCGGAGCCGGCCTGGGTGAAGCGGAAGATGTTGTCGATGAAGAACAGCACGTCCTGCTTCTGGACGTCACGGAAGTACTCGGCCATGGTCAGGCCGGCCAGCGCGACGCGCAGACGGGTGCCCGGCGGCTCGTCCATCTGACCGAAGACCAGCGCGGTCTTGTCGATGACGCCCGACTCGGACATCTCGTCGATCAGGTCGTTGCCCTCACGGGTGCGCTCGCCGACACCGGCGAACACGGAGACACCGTCGTGGTTGTTGGCGACACGGTAGATCATCTCCTGGATGAGCACCGTCTTGCCGACGCCGGCGCCGCCGAACAGGCCGATCTTTCCACCCTTTACGTACGGGGTGAGAAGGTCGATGACCTTGACGCCGGTCTCGAACATCTCGGTCTTCGACTCGAGCTCGTCGAAGTTCGGGGCCTTGCGGTGGATGGACCAGCGCTCGCCCTCGTACTGCTCGTCGACGTTCAGGACCTCACCGAGGGTGTTGAACACCTTGCCCTTGGTGAAGTCGCCGACCGGGACGGTGATGCCGTCGCCGGTGTCGACGACCGGGGCCTGGCGGACCAGGCCGTCGGTCGGCTGCATCGAGATCGCGCGGACCAGGCCGTCGCCCAGGTGCTGGGCGACCTCGAGGGTCAGCGTCTTCTTCTCGCCCGCGTTGGCCGGGTCGGCGACCTCGACGTGCAGGGCGTTGTAGATGTCGGGCATCGCGTCGACGGGGAACTCCACGTCGACGACCGGGCCGATGACACGGGCGACACGGCCCGTAGCCGTCGCCGTCTCAACAGTGGTGGTCATTACTTGTCACTCCCCGCGTTCGCGTCGGCCAGAGCGGCAGAGCCACCGACGATCTCGCTGATTTCCTGGGTGATTTCGGCCTGGCGGGCCGCGTTGGCAAGCCGGGAAAGGTTGTTGATCAGATCCCCGGCGTTGTCGGTCGCCGACTTCATCGCGCGGCGCGTGGCGGCGTGCTTGGAGGCAGCCGACTGCAGCAGCGCGTTGTAGATGCGGCTCTCGACGTAGCGCGGCAGCAGGGCGTCGAGGACGTCCTCCGCCGACGGCTCGAAGTCGTACAGCGGGCGGACCTCGTCCTTCGTGCCCGCCTCGGCGGCAACCTCGTCGAGGCTGAGCGGCAGCAGCCGTGCCTCCACCGCGTTCTGCGTCATCATCGAGACGAACTCGGTGTAGACGATGTGGAGCTCGTCCACGCCGCCCTCGGCCGTTTCCTTCTCGATCGCCTGGATCAGCGGCGCCGCGATCTCCTTGGCGTCGCCGTAGGAGGGCTCGTCCGTGAAGCCCGTCCATTCGCCGGCGATCTTGCGCTCACGGAAGTTGTAGTGCGCGATGCCACGGCGGCCGACGATGTACGTGTCGACCTCCTTGCCCTCGCCCACCAGCTTCGCCGTGAGCTGCTCCGCGGCCTTGATGGCGTTGGAGTTGAAGGCGCCGGCGAGTCCGCGGTCGCTGGAAAGAAGCAGCACCGCGGCCCGGGTCGGCGACTCGGCCTCGGTGGTCAGCGGGTGCTTGTCGTTGGCACCCGTGGCCACCGCGGTGACCGCGCGGGTCAGCTCGGTCGCGTACGGCGTGGAGGCCGCCACCTTGCGCTGCGCCTTGACGACACGCGAGGCGGCGATCATCTCCATCGCCTTGGTGATCTTCTTCGTCGCGGTGACGGACCGGATGCGACGCTTGTAGACCCGGAGCTGGGCTCCCATGAGTCAGGTCCCTTCCGTCGTCACTTGGAGACGTTGACGGCAGCCGGAGCGTCCTCGCCGAGCAGCTTGCCGTCCGAGGTCTCGAACTGCTTCTTGAACTCGGCAATGGCGTCCGCGATGGCGGTGAGCGTGTCGTCGGACATCTTGCCGCCCTCCTTGATGGAGGTCATGAGGCCCTGCTCCTGGCGGTGCAGGAACTCCAGGAGCTCCTTCTCGAAGCGGCGGATGTCCTCGACGGGCACGTCGTCCATCTTGCCGGTGGTGCCGGCCCAGACGGAGACGACCTGGTCCTCGGTGGCCATCGGCTGGTACTGGTCCTGCTTGAGCAGCTCGACCATGCGCTGGCCACGCTCCAGCTGGGACTTCGAGGCGGCGTCCAGATCGGAACCGAAGGCGGCGAAGGCCTCCAGCTCACGGAACTGGGCGAGGTCCACACGGAGGCGGCCGGAGACCTGCTTCATCGCCTTGTGCTGGGCGCTGCCACCGACTCGGGAGACGGAGATACCGACGTTCAGCGCGGGGCGCTGACCGGCGTTGAACAGGTCCGACTCCAGGAAGCACTGGCCGTCGGTGATGGAGATGACGTTGGTCGGGATGAACGCCGAGACGTCGTTGGCCTTCGTCTCGACGATCGGCAGACCGGTCATCGAGCCCTTGCCCATCTCGTCCGAGAGCTTCGCGCAGCGCTCGAGCAGACGGGAGTGCAGGTAGAAGACGTCACCCGGGTAGGCCTCGCGCCCCGGCGGGCGACGAAGCAGCAGGGACACGGCGCGGTAGGCGTCGGCCTGCTTCGAGAGGTCGTCGAAGATGATGAGGACGTGCTTGCCCTCGTACATCCAGTGCTGGCCGATGGCCGAGCCGGTGTAGGGCGCCAGGTACTTGAAGCCCGCCGGGTCGGACGCCGGGGCGGCGACGATGGTGGTGTACTCGAGCGCGCCGGCCTCTTCGAGGGCACCACGCACGGAGGCGATGGTCGAGCCCTTCTGACCGATGGCGACGTAGATGCAGCGCACCTGCTTGTTCACGTCGCCCGAGCGCCAGTTGTCGCGCTGGTTGATGATCGTGTCGACGGCCAGGGCGGTCTTGCCGGTCTGGCGGTCACCGATGACCAGCTGACGCTGGCCACGGCCGATCGGGGTCATCGCGTCGACGGCCTTGTAGCCGGTCTCCATCGGCTCGTGCACCGACTTGCGCTGCATGACCGTGGGGGCCTGCAGCTCGAGGGCGCGGCGGCCGGTGGACTCGATCTCGCCGAGGCCGTCGATCGGGTTGCCGAGCGGGTCGACGACGCGACCCAGGTAACCGTCACCGACTGCGACGGAGAGCACCTCACCGGTGCGCTGCACCGGCTGGCCCTCCTCGATGCCGCTGAACTCGCCGAGGACGATGGCACCGATCTCGCGCTCTTCGAGGTTGAGCGCGAGGCCGAGGGTGCCGTCCTCGAACTTCAGCAGTTCGTTGGCCATGGCCGAGGGAAGACCCTCGACCTTCGCGATGCCGTCGCCGGCAAGGGTGACCGTACCGACCTCCTCGCGCGAGGCCGCGTCCGGCTCGTACGCCTGGACAAAGTTCTCCAGCGCGTCCCGGATCTCCTCCGGCCGGATCGTGAGCTCCGCCATCTGGGTTCCCTGCTCTCCTTGTTGGGCCCGAAGTTTCACTTGGGGGGTGTTCCTGATCGGACTCCCCCCGCAAAGAGGTGAATCCTCTGCACGGCCCAACCGGGCCGTCGGTCTTACGTGTTGAGTTGCGTCAGCCGGTCACGCGGCGTGCGGCGTCGTCGATACGGTCCTGGATCGAACCGTTGATCAGCTCGTCGCCGACCTGCACCCGGATCCCGCCGAGGACCGTGGGGTCCACGTCGAGGTTCAGGTGCATCTCCCGGCCGTACAGCTTCGCCAGTGCTCCGCCCAGACGCTGCTTCTGCGCGTCGGACAGCGGCACCGCCGAGGTGACGACCGCGACCATGCGGTTACGGCGCTCCGCGGCGAGCTTGGAGAGGGACTCGAGTCCCGCTTCCAGGCTACGTCCACGCGGCGCGGTGACCAGTCGCGTGACGAGACGCTCCGTGGTGGCCTCCGCGCGGCCGCCGAGCAGGCTGCGAAGGAGCTCGCTCTTGGCCGACTTCGGCGCGGTGCGGTCGGTGAGGGCCGCACGCAGTCCGGTGTCCGAGGCGACGATCCGGCCGAACCGGAACAGCTCGTCCTCGACGCCGTCGAGCTTGCCCGCCTGCTGCGCGGCGGTCAGGTCCGCGGTGTCCGCGAGCTCTTCGAGCGCGTCGACCAGGTCGCGGGAGGACGACCAGCGCGAGCGCACGAGGCCCGCCACCAGGTCCGCGGTCTCGCCGCCGACCTGGCTGCCGAGCAGCCGCCCGACGAGCTGGGCCTTGGCCTCACCGGCCTGCGCCGGGTCGGTCAGGACCCGTCGCAGCGAGACCTCGCGGTCGAGCAGCGCGGTGACCGAGGCCAGCTCGTCCGCGAGCTGCGCCGCGTCCACCGACGTGTTGTCGGTCAGCGCGTCGAGACGCTCGCGTCCGGCGACCAGTGCCTCGCGGCTGGCTCCGTGCGCAGTCATCGAGTCGCCTCTGCCTTCTCCTCGAGCTCGTCGAGGAAGCGGTCGATCACGCGGCTCTGACGCGCGTGGTCGTCGAGGGACTCGCCGACCAGCTTGCCGGCCAGGGTGGTGGCAAGCGTGCCGACGTCCTGACGCAGTGCGGAGGACGCGGCCTTGCGGTCCGCCTCGATCTGGGCGTGACCCGCGGCGACGATCTCCTCGCGCTGCCGCTGGCCTTCCGCCCGCATCTCGGCGATGAGCTGGGCACCCTGCTCCTGCGCCTCCTGGCGCAGACGCGCGGCCTCGTGGCGGGCCTCGGCGAGCTGGGCCTTGTACTGCTCGAGAACGGACTGGGCCTCGGCCTGCATGGCCTCGGCGTTCTCGATGCCGCCTTCGATCTTCTCGTGGCGCTCTTCCAGGACCTTGTTGATGGCCGGAAGGAGCTTCTTCCAGAAGAAGAAGAACACGATGGCGAAGGCGAGTGTGCCGACCAGCAGCTCGGGGCCGGGCGGGAGGAGCGGGTTCTGCTCCTCCGCGTGCCCGCCCTCCTGAGCCAGCTGCACAAGGGTGGCGATCACTTCAGTGCCTTTCGTCGGATGGGGCTGTTCGTCTCAGGCGATCAGGAGCCGTAGACGAACGGCATGACGATGCCGATGAGGGCGAGCGCCTCACAGAAGGCGAAACCGAGGATCTGGTTGGCACGGATCAGGCCGGCAGCTTCGGGCTGACGGGCCAGGGCCTCGGTGCCCTTACCGAACACGATGCCGACGCCGATGCCGGGGCCGATGGCCGCGAGGCCGTAGCCGATGGAGCCGAGGGCCTTGATGTCACCGGTGAGGGCGGCGAGCTCGAGAGTCGCGGACATGCCGTTACTTCCTTCTCTTTCATGGACCGGTGGGGGTTGGCCACCGGGCGCTCAGGGGGTTGGTACGGGGCTGGCTCAGTGGTGTTCGCTGACAGCGCCCTGGATGTAGGTGCAGGCGAGGAGCACGAAGACGTACGCCTGGACGGCCTGCACGAAGAGCTCGAAGACGATCATCCCCATCGTCATGATGAAGGAGACGCCGGCGGCGGGGATCAGCCAGCTGTTCAGCAGGTACCAGGAGGCGACGGTGAACATCACCAGCATCAGGTGACCGGCGAACATGTTGGCGAAGAGTCGGACCGCGTGCGTGAACGGGCGCACGAGCAGGTTCGAGAAGAACTCGATGAACGACACGAGCCACTTGATCGGGCCGAGCGAGTTGTCGTAGCCCGTGATGTTCTTCCAGCCGCCCACGAAACCGTGGCGCTTGAAGGTCAGCGGGACCCAGACCAGGTAGACGATGGCGGCGAGCACGGCCGGGAAGGCGATGGACGCGGCGACCGGGAACTGGGCCAGCGGGATCACGGACCAGATGTTCATGATCCAGATGAAGAAGAACAGCGAGACCATCAGGGGGACGAACTTCTCGCCCTCCTTCTTTCCGAGGGTCTCGTAGACGATGCCGCGGCGTACGAAGTCGTAGGCAAGCTCACCGAGCAGCTGGATCTTGCCGGGCACGACCTTCGCCTTGCCGAAGGCAAGGGTGAAGAAGGTGACGACCACCAGCGTGCTGAGCAGGGCCAGCAGCATGATCTTGTTGAACTCGAACCCGCCGACGGTGAAGATCGGCTTGAACAGGAACGAGTGAAGGCCCGGCGCCGGGAAGCCGCACCCGTTGTCGGACAGGATCCGACAGCTCCAGTCGAAGGCGAGCTGGGTCTGTTCAGCACTCACCGCGGGCTCCTTCGGCGTGACGCATAGGTACGGCAACCTCGTTGTGTCGGCGCGGCGCGCAGCCGCGAGTCGGCACCGGACTGGTGTTTCGGATGTGGGGGCGGCGGACTGGCTCAGAGCCTCGCGATGGAACAGGCGTCAGCTCGAGTGCCCGCGCCCGCAGTGCCGCAGTTGGCACCGGACGATAGCAGGGTCTGCGTGTGGTCCTTATCCCGGCCCTACCTCTCATGAGGAAGAGCCCGACTTCTCGTCCTTCTGACCCGTCGAGCCGTCGGACTGGCCGGGCTCGACGTAGAAGATCTTGGCCTTCTTGTGCGCGAAGGCCATCGCCACGACCCAGGTCAGGGTGCAGGCGACGATCGCAGCCGCGAAGACCTTGGGATTGAACGCCGTGGTGTCCTTGAAGACCGCCACGAAGACGAACAGCACGAGCAGCAGGAACGTGTAGAGCGCGAGCCCCATGGCCTGGAACAGACTCGGCCAGTGTTTGGCCGTGTACTGCAGACCGAGGATCCCGGCGCCCATGAACACGATCACCACGAGCGCGCCGATGATCCCGCCGAGCGCTCCGGTGCCGCCATCGACGATCGCGCCGACGGCCGCGGTGACTGCACCGGCGGCGGCGGTCGGAAGGGCAATGGGCAGCAGGATCCGTGCGTCGAGAGACGGCATGGCGGCAACTCCGCTTACTTGCTGGGGACGAGTGTCGTCATGGTCGAGCGTAGCCCCGGGCGAAGATCGAACTTTTCGCCAACCGACCGTCGCACTACGGTCCTTCGGCTCTGTCCCGGGAACTCGTGAACCGTATCACAAACTATTTGATGAGGTCTTTACCTGGCGGGTGTGCTGGCTGTCACACATGAGAGTTAATGCGCGCGTCTGGGCGGGGATTCGAGATCAATGTGTGCTAATGCCCGAATTACTGAGACCGTTTTGAGGTGACTTCCGGAGCGCGAGTGTGGGATTCCCTACGCAGCCGGTCCCCGAACCGGTCCGTGAGGCGCGACCGGCCCCCGACCGCGGTCGCCCCGTTGACCCGGCTGACCCGGCTGACCCGGCTCACGTCGGCGCCCACCGGCGTACGCGGCTCCTCGGCGGCATCCGGCTGCACGGCCGCCGTCGGCTGCTCCGGGGCGGCCGGAGCGTCCGCACCGGCCGCAGCGGGTGCCCCGCCCTCGTGACCCGCCTCCGTGGCCCCGCGACGGCGGTAGCGCGGCGGTACGAGCGCCTCGGCCCAGCCGGGGGCACGCGGCGTGAACCGGGGCAGCAGGAGCAGCGCCAGGCCGACCGCGCTCAGCACCACGATCACCAGGACGATCCACATGGACGCCGAGTGGACGGAGTAGGCGACGGTGCCGAAAGCGATCAGGGCCGACCAGAAGTACATGATCAGGACCGCGCGGCTGTGCGAGTGGCCGATCTCCAGGAGCCGGTGGTGCAGATGCCCGCGGTCGGCGGCGAAGGGCGACTTGCCGTTCCAGGTGCGGCGGACGATCGCCAGGACGAGGTCCGCCACCGGGACCGCGATGATCGTGAGCGGCAGGAGCAGCGGGATGTAGACGGGCACCGTGGCGTGCACCGCGGCGCGCTCGGAGCCGATGAACAGCTTGAGGAAGTCGGGGTCGAGCTGACCGGTGATGGAGATCGCGCCGGCCGCGAGGACGAGCCCGATGAGCATCGACCCCGAGTCGCCCATGAAGATCCGGGCTGGATGCATGTTGTGCGGCAGGAAGCCCACGCACATGCCGATCAGGATGGCCGCGAAGAGCGTGGCCGGTGCGGCCGCCTCGGCGCCGTAGCCGTACCACATGCGGTACGCGTACATGAAGAACGCGGTGGCCGCGATGCAGACCATGCCGGCGGCGAGGCCGTCGAGGCCGTCGACGAAGTTCACGGCGTTGATGGTGATGACGACCAGGGCGACGGTGAGCAGCGTGCCCTGCCACGGGGTCAGCGAGACGGATCCCACACCTGGGATCGGCAGCCACAGGATGGTGAGGCCCTGCGCGACCATCACACCGGCCGCGATCATCTGCGCGCCCAGCTTGATCAGGGCGTCGATCTCGAACTTGTCGTCGAGGACACCGATCAGCCAGATCAGGGCCGCGCCGGAGAGCAGCGCCCTCGGTTCGTTGGAGGTCTCGAAGACCTCGGCGAGCCCGGCCAGGTGGTTGGCGACGAGCAGGCCCGCGCACAGGCCGAAGAACATGGCGATACCGCCGAGCCGCGGAGTCGGTTCGCGATGCACATCCCGCGCTCGGACCGCGGGCATCGCCCCGGCCACGATCGCGAACTTCCGCACCGGTCCGGTCAGCAGGTAGGTCACCGCCGCCGTGACGCAGAGCGTCAGCAAGTATTCACGCACGGGCTTCCCCACTGGTATCGCCGGACCATCTCAGCCCCACACCCTAGCTCCGCGGGGTTGTCTGGTTGGACTTTCGGGTAGCGAGGATGGTTGCACGGTCGGCTGTGCGCGAGTGGTGGATGCTCCGTGTCCGGCCCGTGACGGTGGCCCGTTCAGCCCGTGCAGTGCCGCGTCAGGGGGTGTCGGGATACGGCGGAAACCTCCGTACGAGGTCCTGTACTTCCTCCCGTACGGAATGACCGGCCGGTCCCGGGGCCTGGCGCAGGGCCGCGCCGAAGAAGCCGGCGATCCGGGCCATCTCCACCTCGCCCATGCCCTGCGTGGTGACCGCGGCCGTGCCCAGGCGCAGGCCGCGGGCCTCGCCGTACGGCAGCGCGCAGGTGTCGAGGACCATGCCCGCGCCGGCGAGCAGCCCGCGGGCCGTCCGCGCGTCAAGGCCCAACGGTGCCGGGTCGGCGACCACCAGATGGGTGTCGGTGCCGCCGGTGGTGACGTCGAGTCCCTCGGCGGCCAGGCAGTCGGCGAGCACCCGCGCGTTGGCGACGACCTGATGGGCGTAGGTGGTGAAGGCCGGGCTCGCCGCCTCGCCGAAGGCGACGGCCTTCGCGGCGATGGTGTGCATCTGTGCGCCGCCCTGCGTGAACGGGAACACGGCCCGGTCGACCCGCTCGGCCAGCTCCGCGCCGCACAGCAGCATGCCGCCGCGCGGGCCGCGCAGCACCTTGTGCGTGGTGGCGCAGACGATGTCGGCATACGGCACGGGGCTGGGCGCCGCTCCCCCGGCGACCAGGCCCATGGGGTGCGCGGCATCGGCGATCAGGTAGGCGCCCGCCTCGTCGGCGATCTCACGGAAGGCCGCGTAGTCGATGTGGCGCGGGTAGGAGATGGATCCGCAGACGATCGCCTTGGGGCGGTGGGTGACGGCGAGGTCGTGGATCCGGCGGTGATCGAGGAGACCGGTCTCCTCGTCGACGCCGTAGCCGATGAAGTCGAACCAGCGGCCGGAGAAGTTGGCGGGCGAGCCGTGGGTGAGGTGGCCGCCGTGGGTGAGGCCCATCGCGAGGACCTTGTCGCCGGGGCGCAGGAGGGCGGCGTAGGCGGCGAGGACGGCGGAGGAGCCGGAGTGGGGCTGCACGTTGGCGTGCTCGGCGCCGAAGAGCGCCTTGGCACGGTCGACGGCGGTCCGCTCGGCGAGGTCCACGAGCTCGCAGCCGCCGTGGTGGCGGGCGCCGGGGTAGCCCTCGGCGTACTTGTTGGCGAGGGGGGAGCCGAGGGCGCTGAGGACGGCCGGGGAGGTGAAGTTCTCGGCGGCGATCAGCTGGAGCGTGCTGCTCTGTCTTTCGAGCTCGCCGAGGATGATCTCGGCGAGCTCGGGGTCCTGCTGGCGCAGGGCGTCCATCCCTGTGCTCACGGCTGCTGCTGCGCTGACCGTCATGTACCCAATGTAGAGCTGGGTGCGGGTACGCGCCGGGTTTCTTCCCCCACCCCGCCCACGTCCAGCCCCACCGGCGTTTGAGGCGATCCGAGCGAAGCTCGGATGCGGGGCCACCGCCCCGCAGCCGGCTGCGGGCCCTACGCCCGAGCGGGCAGCCCCGTCAGGGCCGTGACCACCGGGTCGAGGGCCTGGTCGATTTCCGTGCCGACGGAGCGGAAGTACGTCAGGGGGGCGCCGTAGGGGTCGTGGACCTCGTCCGCCTCGATGGACGGGGCCAGGAGCCACCCGCGTAGAGCCGCGGCCGCACGGACCAGCGCACGCGCGCGCTCGACCACCCCGTCCGCCACCGGATCCGGCAGCGTCGCCGGGTCTATGGCCCGTACGAGACGGGTGAACTCCTTGAGGGTGAAGGTCCGCAGCCCGGCCGAGTGCCCCATGGAGATGACCTGCGCCCGGTGATCGCGCGTGGCCGTGAGCACGAGGTCCGCCCGGATCACGTGGTCGTCGAGCAGCTCACGCCCGGTGAACCCGGTGGCGTCCGCCCCGAACTCGTCCAGGACCGTCGCCGCGTTCGCCTCCATCGGGGCCCCTTCGTGCCCCCAGGTCCCCGCGCTCTCCACGATGAGCCCGCCCGCGGCGTCCAGGCCGAGGCGGTGCGTGAGGGCATGCTGCGTCAGCCGCTCGGTCATCGGCGAGCGGCAGACGTTGCCGGTGCTGACGTGGAGGATGCGGAAGGTTTCTGCAGGGTCCGTTCCCGCGGAGTCGGAAACGGCCGTGTGGACCGGGTGTACCGCTATGCCACGCCCCTCGGGGGCCGTCAATTCGCCACCTCGAGGTCGGGCACGACTTTGCGCAGTTCCTCGGCGTCGAGCGCTCCCGCACGCAGCAGGACCGGCACCTTGCCGGTGACGTCGACGATCGAGGAGGGCACGATGCCGGGCGTGGGACCGCCGTCCAGGTAGACGGAGACCGAGTCGCCGAGCATCTCCTGCGCGGCATCGCAGTCCTCCGGCGCGGGGTGGCCGCTGAGGTTGGCCGAGGAGACGGCCATCGGGCCGAATTCGGTGAGCAGTTCGATGGCGACCGGGTGCAGCGGCATCCGGATCGCGACGGTGCCGCGGGTGTCGCCGAGATCCCACTGGAGGGAGGGCTGGTGGCGGGCCACCAGCGTCAGGGCACCCGGCCAGAACGCGTCGACCAGTTCCCAGGCCTTCTCCGAGAAGTCGGTGACCAGGCCGTGCAGCGTGTTCGGGGAGCCGATCAGGACGGGCGTGGGCATATTGCGGCCACGGCCCTTGGCGTCGAGCAGATCGGCGACGGCCTCCGAGCTGAAGGCGTCCGCGCCGATCCCGTACACGGTGTCGGTGGGCAGCACGACCAGCTCGCCGCGGCGCACCGCGGAGGCGGCCTCGCGCAGGCCGGTGGCGCGGTCGGTGGCGTCGTTGGTGTCGTATCGCCGTGCCATTACTCCCCAGCCCCTTCTTCGTACATGTGCAGAGACGTGTGCGGATGCGTATGCGGATACGTATACAGGTCGGTCGGTTGCAGGTCGGTCGGACGGACGGCGGCGGGGCGGCTCGCGGCCGTCCGGGCCGCCGGACGGGTCATCGCCGCCGTCACGGTGTGGCCCTGCGGGCCGTGGCGAAGCGTGGCCGTCCGTTGAGGTCCGGGTGGTCGGCCGCGTCGGCCCAGCCCCGTTCCTCGGTGAAGATCCAGGGCACCTGCCCGCCCTGGGTGTCGGCATGCTCGACGACGACGAGCCCGCCGGGGCGCAGCAGCCGGTGGGCGGTGCGCTCGATCCCGCGGATCAGGTCGAGGCCGTCCTCGCCGGAGAACAGTGCGAGGCCGGGATCATAGTCCCGTGCCTCGGGCACCACGTACTCCCATTCGGTGAGCGGGATGTACGGCGGATTGGAGATGACGAGGTCGACCTGGCCGTCGAGGTCACCGAAGGCGTCGCGGGCATCGCCCTGGCGCAGGTCCACGCGGGAGCCCTCGACGTTCTTGCGGGTCCACACCAACGCCTCGTCGGAGAGCTCGACCGCGTGCACGCGCGAGCGCGGCACCTCCTGGGCGAGGGCGAGCGCGATGGCGCCGGAACCGGTGCACAGGTCGACGATCACCGGCTCGACGACGTCCATGGCGCGTACGGCGTCTATGGCCCAGCCGACCACGGACTCGGTCTCCGGGCGCGGCACGAACACGCCGGGCCCCACCTGCAGTTCGAGGTAGCGGAAGAAGGCGCGTCCGGTGATGTGCTGCAGTGGTTCGCGGGCCTCGCGGCGGGCGACGGCCTCCCAGTAGCGCGCGTCGAAGTCGCCGTCCTTGACGAGGTGCAGCTCTCCGCGCTTCACGCCGTGCACGAACGCGGCGAGCTCCTCCGCGTCGAAGCGCGGTGAGGGCACACCGGCGTCGGCGAGACGCTGGGTGGCCTGGGCCACCTCGGCGAGCAGAAGGTTCACGCGCCGTCCTTCCTGGTTCACTGCCGTATCGCCCGTGGCGGCGGACGTCCGACGGGGCTTGCTCCGGCGGGTCTTGCTCCGGCGGGTCCTACGAGGCCTCGGCCAGCTTGGCCGCGGCGTCCGCGTCGACACAGGCCTGGATCATGGCGTCGAGGTCGCCGTCGAGGACCTGGTCGAGGTTGTACGCCTTGAAGCCCACGCGGTGGTCGGAGATCCGGTTCTCCGGGAAGTTGTACGTACGGATCTTCTCGGAGCGGTCCACGGTGCGGACCTGGCTGCGGCGGGCGTCCGCCGCCTTGGACTCGGCCTCCTCCTGCGCGGCGGCGAGCAGCCTGGAGCGCAGGATACGCATCGCCTGCTCCTTGTTCTGGAGCTGGCTCTTCTCGTTCTGGCAGGAAGCGACCACGCCGGTGGGGACATGCGTGATACGGACGGCGGAGTCCGTCGTGTTGACGGACTGGCCGCCGGGGCCCGAGGAGCGGTACACGTCGATGCGCAGATCGTTGGGGTTGATCTCGACGTCGATCTCCTCGGCCTCGGGCGTGACGAGCACGCCGGCCGCCGAGGTGTGGATACGGCCCTGGGACTCGGTCGCGGGCACCCGCTGCACGCGGTGCACCCCGCCCTCGTACTTCAGGCGCGCCCAGACGCCCTGGCCGGGCTCCGGGGTGACGTTGCCCTTGGTCTTCACGGCGACCTGGACGTCCTTGTAGCCGCCGAGCTCGGACTCGGTGGAGTCGATGATCTCGGTCTTCCAGCCCACGCGCTCCGCGTACCGCAGGTACATGCGCAGCAGGTCGCCGGCGAAGAGCGCGGACTCGTCGCCGCCCGCACCGGCCTTGATCTCCAGGAGCACGTCCTTGTCGTCGGACGGGTCGCGCGGGACCAGGAGGAGCCGCAGCTTCTCGGTGGTCTCCTCGCGCTGCTCGGTGAGCTCCTTGACCTCGGCCGCGAAGTCCGGGTCGTCGGCCACGAACTCGCGCGCGGTCTCGATGTCCTCGCCCAGCTGCTTCCAGGAGCGGTACGTGGCGACGATCGGCGTCAGCTCGGCGTAGCGCTTGTTGAGCTTGCGCGCGTTGGCCTGGTCCGCGTGCACGGACGGGTCGGCGAGCTGCTTCTCCAGCGTGGCGTGCTCACCGATGAGCTCCTCGACGGCCTCGAACATCTCCGGCTCCTGAACTAGGTACGAAACGTGGGTGACGAGCAAAGCGCCGGTCCCCAGCCGCGCCCTGACAGGGTGCGGCCGAGGACCGGCGCAGTGGCTCGCTACTTCTTGGCGGAGCCGGCAGCCTTGCCGAAGCGGGCCTCGAAGCGGGCCACACGGCCACCGGTGTCGAGGATCTTCTGCTTGCCCGTGTAGAACGGGTGGCACTCGGAGCAGACCTCGGCGCGGATGTTGCCGCTCTCGATCGTGCTGCGGGTGGTGAACGACGCGCCACAGGTGCAGCTGACCTGCGTCTCGACGTACTCGGGGTGGATGTCGCGCTTCAAGGTGTCTCCTAGTTTCGGGAGGGCGCCGGGTCGCAAGCGCGGGATGCGGGTGCGTGAACCGGGGCCGACGTACCAGTCTGCCAGGACCGGCCGTATCTCCCAAAACCGGGGCGGGGGTCCGGGTATTCCCAGGGCTGTTCGGGTCCGCGTCCGGCTCGGGTTCCGGCGGGGTCCTGCTCGTGTTCCGGCTCGTGTTCCGGCGGGGTCCTGCTCGTGTTCCGGCCGGTCAGTTGCTGTCGACGTACGTGCCCGCGTCACCCTTGTCGCCGGCCGAGTCCTTCGTCGCCTCGGCGGGGATGGGCTGGTCGGCCTTGAGGGCGTCCCAGACGAGCCGGGACTCCTGCTGCAGCGGTACGACACGGTTCCGGTCGGCCTGGTCGTACTCGACCGGCAGCGTGACCATGCGCAGGTCCTCGGAGTCGATGCTCCTGAGGCTGTTGGCGAAGCCGATCAGCCGGTTCACCGAGTCGAGCTCGGAGTCGACAGTGGTGGCCTTGGTGGCGGTGTCCGCGAGGTCGTAGAGCTTCTTGGGGCTGGAGAACACCCCGACCTCCTTGATCTGGTCGATCAGGGCCTTCATGAACGCCTGCTGGAGCTGTATGCGGCCCAGGTCGCCGCCGTCGCCGACGGCATGGCGGGTGCGGACGAGGCCGAGGGACTGCTCGCCGTCGAGGGTGTGCGTGCCGGCGGGGAGGTCCAGATGGCTGTCGGGGTCGGATATCGCCCTGGTGGTGGTGATCTCGACGCCGCCGAGGGTGTCGACGAGCTTCTTGAAGCCGGAGAAGTCGACCTCGACGTAGTGGTCCATGCGGATGCCGGACATCGCCTCGACGGTCTTCACGGCGCAGGCCGGGCCGCCGACCGAGTAGGACTCGTTGAACATCCGGCGCTCGCCGCCGGGGTCGGTGCCGCCGTCCTCGGTGGTGCACTCGGGTCTGGTGACCAGGGTGTCGCGGGGTATGGAGACGATGCTCGCCTTCTGGTGGCCCTCGTAGACGTGCAGGAGCATCGCGGTGTCCGAGCGGGCGCTCGTCCCGTCCCCGCCGCCGTATCCGGCGTTCTCGCCCGCGCGGGAGTCGGAGCCGAGGACGAGGATGTCCATCGAGCCGTTGTCGACGTCCTCGGGCCGGTCGGTGCCGAGGGCGGCATTGATGTCGACGCCCTGCAGATTGCCGTTGAACTTGTAGTACAGATAGCCGAGGCCCGCGCCGCCGAGCACGACGATGCCCGCCGCGGTCCAGGCCGTGATGACCAGGGCCTTGCGGCGGGTGCTGCGGGGCGCCCCACGCGTACGGCGGCGACGGCTCCTGGCCCCGCGGCGGCCCTCGGCCGTGGCGGAGTCCTCGGGCGGCTGCTGGCCGGCGTCGGGCATGTGCTCCTCAAGTCCTCGGTGGGTCGAGTACCGCCATCCGTTCAGACGGTCGATCCTCGAAAAGGGTTGCACGGCGACATGAGAGCTTCCTGAGCGTGCCCGGCTCGGCACACCCTCTCCAAGTCTGCCCCCTCCTGTGCGTTCACGCCGTTCACGCAGGTCACGCACGGTGTCCGGGCGATGCGAACTCTCTGGTGAAGGTCTCCTCCGCAGCGGGACGGATTCCGCCCGGCACGACGAAGGCGCCCCCGCCACGGAACGTGACGGGGGCGCCTTCAGGCCGTACGGAGCGGGGGCGGGGTTCAGTCGCCGCCGTTGCCCGGGGCCGGGGTCGTCTTCTGGATCTGGAGCAGGAACTCCGCGTTGGACTTCGTCTGCTTCATCTTGTCCAGGAGCAGCTCGATCGCCTGCTGCTGGTCGAGCGCGTGCAGCACCCGGCGCAGCTTCCAGACGATGGCGAGCTCGTCGCTGCCGAGCAGGATCTCCTCCTTGCGGGTGCCGGACGCGTCCACGTCCACCGCCGGGAAGATGCGCTTGTCGGCGAGCTTCCGGTCGAGCTTGAGCTCCATGTTGCCGGTGCCCTTGAACTCCTCGAAGATCACCTCGTCCATGCGGGACCCGGTGTCCACCAGCGCGGTGGCGAGGATGGTCAGCGAGCCGCCGTCCTCGATGTTGCGGGCCGCACCGAAGAAGCGCTTCGGCGGGTACAGGGCGGTCGAGTCGACACCACCGGACAGGATGCGTCCGGAGGCCGGGGCCGCCAGGTTGTACGCACGGCCCAGACGCGTGATCGAGTCGAGCAGCACGACGACGTCGTGGCCCAGCTCCACCAGGCGCTTGGCGCGCTCGATGGCCAGCTCGGCGACCGTGGTGTGGTCCTCGGCCGGGCGGTCGAAGGTCGAGGAGATGACCTCGCCCTTGACCGAGCGCTGCATGTCGGTGACCTCTTCCGGACGCTCGTCGACCAGGACGACCATCAGGTGGCACTCGGGGTTGTTGTGCGTGATCGCGTTGGCGACCGCCTGCATGATCATGGTCTTGCCGGTCTTCGGCGGGGCCACGATCAGACCGCGCTGGCCCTTACCGATGGGCGAGACGAGGTCGATGATGCGGGTGGTGAGCACGCCCGGGTCCGTCTCCAGGCGGAGGCGGTCCTGCGGGTAGAGCGGGGTGAGCTTGTTGAACTCCGGGCGGCCGCGGCCCGATTCGGTGCCGTTGACGGAGTCGAGGCGCACCAGCGCGTTGAACTTCTCGCGGCGCTCGCCCTCCTTGGGCTGGCGCACCGCACCGGTGACGTGGTCGCCCTTGCGCAGGCCGTTCTTGCGGACCTGGGCGAGGGAGACGTACACGTCGTTCGGGCCGGGCAGGTAGCCCGAGGTACGGATGAACGCGTAGTTGTCGAGGATGTCGAGGATGCCCGCGACGGGGATCAGGACATCGTCCTCGGACACCTGCGGCTCGCCCATGTCGTCGCGGCCACGACGGCCCCGGCGGTCGCGGTAGCGGCCGCGGCGGCCACGGCGGCCACCCTCGAAATCGTCGTCGTCCTGCGCACCGCGGTCCTGGCGGCCGCCGCCGCCCTGCTGGCGCTGGCCCTGGCCCTGCTTGCCGCCCTGGTCGTCGCGGTCGCGGTCCCGGCCGCGGCCCCGGTCGCGGCGGTTGCCGCGCTCGCGGCGGCCGCCCTCGGCACCGTCATCGCCGCGGGACTCCGAGCCCTTGGACTCGGCGCCCTTCGACTCGGATCCCTTGGACTCGGCGCCCTTGTCGGCCTTGGCCTCGGACTTCGTCTCGCCGCCCCTGGCCTCGGCCTTCTCGCCGCCCTGCTCGGCCTTGGCGCCCTTGCCGGCGTCCTTGGCCTGCTCGGTCGCGGTCTCGGGGCTGCCGGCGGTGGCGGTGGCGCGGCGCCGGCGGCGCTCGGCCGGGGCGTCGTCGCTGGCGGGCTGGCCGGGAATCTCGATCTGCTTGGCCGGGGCGGCCTCGGCGGCCTTCTCCCCGGCGGCGGGCTTCTCGGCGGAGGGCTTCTCGGCGGCCGCCTCGGTACGGGCCTTGGAGGTGGCGCGGCGCTTCGGCTTGGACTCGGTGGTGCTGGTGTCCCCCGACGCCTTCGCCGGGGCGCTGCCGCCGCCGGCCTGAGCTTCCTTGATGACCTCGATCAGCTGGCTCTTGCGCATCCGCGCAGTGCCCTTGATCCCGAGGCCCGATGCGACCTGCTGCAGCTCGGCCAGCACCATGCCCTCGAGGCCGGTACCGCGGCGCCGCCGCGTGGTGGGCGCTGCAGGGGCGTCCGTGGCGGGCGCGGCGCTGTCAGTCACGCCCATCAGATCGGTGGTGTCGCTCACGAAGGGTCCTTCCCTGGAGCGGACGTCGGCCTGTCTGGCTCGGCGACCGGTTGTGCTGTCCGGCGGATGGTCCTCGGTTGACGGACCGGCCGGGGCGGTGGTCCCGCCTCAAGCGGCGGAAAAGTCTGTGATGACGGCGGTTCCCGGGGCTGTGCCACCTCTGCGTGCTGTGTCACTCGGCTGGGTCTCGCCGGTTCCGGAGCGTGCTCGCCAGCGGTCAGTGCCGTGCACGGATCAGCTGGGGAAGCTCCCGGAAGAAGGGTTGTCCCGAACGGGGACAGGAAGCACCACGCCATTCGTTCTTCGGGTGCAGACTTGAGGTTAACACTACCGGATCCAACAAACATTCCCCCTCTCGTGCTCCGGCATGCGTGTGTCAGGGCGCAAGCGGCAACACACTCGCTCCGTCGCCGTCGAGCGCCAGGCGGTTGGCCGCCCAGCCCTCGCCCGCGACCTGGGCGACCTTGTCGGCCGCCGCTTCATCGACCAGTGCGAGCACCGTGGGGCCCGCGCCGGAGATCACTGCGGGCACGCCGTCGGCGCGCAGCCGCTCGACCAGGGCGGCGCTCTCCGGCATGGCCGGGGCGCGGTACTCCTGGTGCAGCCGGTCCTCGGTGGCGGGCAGCAGCAGCTCGGGGCGCCTGGTCAGGGCCTCGACGAGCAGGGCCGCCCGGCCCGCGTTGGCGGCCGCGTCCCCGTGCGGGACGCTGCGCGGCAGCAGGCCGCGGGCCGTTTCGGTGAGCAGCGGCTTGGCGGGCACGAAAACCACCGGAACGACCGACCGGTGCGCTTCGAGGCGGATCGCGCGGGCGGCGCCCTCGTCCATCCAGGCGAGTGTGAAGCCGCCGAGCAGGCAGGGTGCGACGTTGTCGGGGTGGCCCTCGATCTCGGTGGCGAGTTCGAGCAGTGCTTCGTCGTCGAGCCGGGCGTCGCCGCCTATGGTCACGGCGCGTGCGGCCATGATGCCGGCGCAGATGGCGGCCGAGGAGGAGCCGAGGCCGCGTCCGTGCGGGATGCGGTTGGCGCAGACGATCTCCAGGCCGCGCGGCTGCCCGCCGAGCAGGTCGAAGGCGGTGCGCATGGCCCGTACGAGCAGGTGGTTCTCGTCGCGGGGCAGGGTCTCGGCGCCTTCCCCGGCGATGTCGATGTGCAGACCGGAGTCGGCGACGCGCACCACGATGTCGTCGTAGAGCCCCAGCGCGAGGCCCAGGGCGTCGAAGCCGGGGCCGAGGTTGGCGCTGGTGGCGGGGACGCGCACCCTTACGGCGGCGGCTCGGAAGGCGGGACCGGCCATCGCTCGCTGACTCTCCTTGGTCGTACTGCGGGATCGTTCACGGTGGTGCAGGGGGTCGGCCGAGGTCTCTTCGTACGTACGGCATGTGCGGGAAGCACAGGATGTACGCGAGAAACTCCGGCCCCCTCAGGCCGACAACAAACGGCACCGGCCGCTACGCAACGGCATATGCGGCGGGCGGTTTTGGTACAGCCTATCGAAGGAAGGTTCTGTGGCGACATAGGGCGCACAGGAGGCGCACGATGCGTGTCGCAAGCCCCTTGTGCACCCCTTGGCAGGTTGGCCCGGAATGCCCGGAGTCCCGGGCATCCCGTCGCCAAATGCTAGGCCAGACCGAGACGTTCGGCAGCGGCGGCCGCGTCGACCGGTACCGTGACCGGCTGCGGGGCGCCGGCGACGGCCCAGTCCGGGTCCTTGAGGCCGTTGCCCGTGACGGTGCAGACGACGCGCTGCCCCCGGGCGAGCCTGCCGTCCTCGGCGGCCTTGAGCAGACCGGCCACGGAGGCGGCCGAGGCGGGCTCCACGAAGACGCCCTCGCGGGAGGCCAACAGCTTGTAGGCGCGCAGGATCTGACGATCGGTCACGTCGTCGATGAGGCCACCCGACTCGTCCCGCGCGGCCTCGGCGAACTGCCAGGACGCCGGGTTGCCGATACGGATCGCGGTGGCGATCGTCGAGGGCTCCTTGACGACCTCCTTGCGCACGATCGGGTTGGCGCCGGAGGCCTGGAAACCCCACATCAGGGGCGTGTGCGTGGCGACGCCGTCGGCCGCGTACTCCTGATAGCCCTTCCAGTAGGCCGTGATGTTGCCCGCGTTGCCCACCGGGAGGACATGGATGTCGGGCGCGTCGCCGAGGCGGTCGACGATCTCGAACGCGGCGGTCTTCTGGCCCTCGATACGTACCGGGTTGACCGAATTGACCAGCGCCACCGGGTAGTTCTCGGACAAGTTTCGCGCCAGAACCAGACAGTCGTCGAAGTTGCCGTCCACCTGCAGGATCTTCGCGCCGTGCACGAGCGCCTGGCCCATCTTGCCGAGCGCGATCTTGCCCTGCGGTACGAGGACGGCGCTGACCATGCCGGCCTTGCCGCCGTACGCGGCGGCCGAGGCGGAGGTGTTGCCGGTGGAGGCGCAGATGACCGCCTTGGCGCCCTCCTCCTTGGCCTTGGAGATCGCCATGGTCATGCCGCGGTCCTTGAAGGAGCCGGTCGGGTTGGCGCCCTCCACCTTCAGGTGGACCTCACAGCCGGTGAGCTCGGAGAGCACCTCGGCACGGACGAGCGGCGTGCCGCCCTCGCCGAGCGTGACCACGGGCGTCGCCTCGCTCACGGGCAGCCGGTCGCGGTACTCCTCGATGATCCCGCGCCACTGGTGGGCGCCGGTGTTGCTTGCGGCCATGTCTGGTTACTCCCCTTCGACACGCATGATGCTGGCGACACCCCGCACGGTGTCGAGCTGGCGCAGCGCCTCGACGACCCCGCTCAGGGCCGCGTCGCTCGCGCGGTGGGTGACGACGACGAGGCTCGCCTCGCCGTCCTTCCCCGATTGACGGACGGTATCGATCGATACGCCGTGCTCGGCGAAGACCGTAGCGACCTGGGCGAGGACGCCCGGCTTGTCGGCCACGTCGAGGCTGATGTGGTACCGCGTGACGACCTCGCCCATCGGGCTGACGGGGAGGCGGGTGTACGCGGATTCACCGGGCCCGGTGGCACCGGCGAGCTTGTTGCGGCAGACGGCCACGAGGTCCCCGAGGACCGCGGAGGCGGTCGGGGCGCCGCCCGCGCCGGGCCCGTAGAACATCAGCCGGCCCGCGGCCTCGGACTCGACGAAGACCGCGTTGTAGGCCTCGCGGACGGAGGCCAGCGGGTGGCTGAGCGGGATCATCGCCGGGTGCACACGGGCGGTGACGGACTCGCCGTCGGCGGCGCGCTCGCAGATCGCGAGCAGCTTGATGGTGCAGCCCATCTGCCGCGCCGAGGCGAAGTCGGCGGCGGTCACCTCGGTCATGCCCTCGCGGTACACGTCGTCGAGGCGTACGCGGGTGTGGAAGGCGATACCGGCCAGGATGGCGGCCTTCGCGGCGGCGTCGAAGCCCTCCACGTCCGCGGTCGGATCGGCCTCGGCGTAGCCGAGCGCGGTGGCCTCGTCGAGGGCCTCCTGGTAGCCGGCGCCGGAGGAGTCCATCTTGTCGAGGATGAAGTTCGTGGTGCCGTTGACGATGCCGAGGACACGGTCGACCTTGTCGCCCGCGAGGGACTCGCGCAGCGGGCGGATCAGCGGGATCGCACCGGCCACGGCGGCCTCGTAGTACAGGTCCTGGCCGTGGTCCTCCGCGGCCCTGTGCAGGTCCGCGCCCTCCTGGGCGAGCAGCGCCTTGTTCGCCGAGACCACGGACGCGCCGTGCTCGAAGGCGGAGGTGATCAGGGAGCGGGAGGGCTCGATGCCACCGATGACCTCGACCACCACGTCAATGTCACCGCGTTTGACCAGGGCGGTCGCGTCGGTGGTGACCAGGGCGGGGTCGATGCCGGCGCGCACCCGGTCCGGGCGGCGCACGGCCACGCCCGCGAGCTCCACGGGGGCGCCGACCCTGGCCGTGAGGTCGTCCGCGTGCGTCGTCATGATGCGGGCTACTTCGGAGCCGACGACTCCACAGCCAAGGAGCGCCACCTTCAGCGGACGCGTACGCATCATCCGACCTCGATTCTTCAACTTCTGCGGTTGCCTCAGTCTCACCTACCGGACCGGGGATTCCCGCCCCGGTCCGGCATGTGAGACAGGGATTTCATCGCCGGGCGGCTGCCCGGCCACAGCTTCTCAGCCGACTCCTGGCCGACTCCTGGCCGACTTCTCAGCCGGCCTCTCAGCCGACGTCGAGCGCCAGCAGGTCCTCCTCCGTCTCGCGGCGGAGGATCACCCGCGCCTCGCCGTCGTTCACCGCCACGACCGGGGGCCGCAGCGCGTGGTTGTAGTTGCTCGCCATGGAGCGGCAGTACGCGCCCGTCGCGGGCACCGCGATCAGGTCGCCCGGGGCCAGATCGGCGGGCAGGAAGGCGTCCTTGACCACGATGTCGCCGCTCTCGCAGTGCTTGCCGACAACCCTCGAGAGCATCGGCTCGGCCTGCGAGGTGCGCGAGACGAGGGCGACGGTGTACTCGGCGTCGTAGAGCGCCGTGCGGATGTTGTCGGACATGCCGCCGTCCACACTCACGTACGTCCGCAGCCCCTCCAGGGGCTTGACCGTGCCGACGCGGTAGAGCGTGAAGGCCGTCGGGCCGACGATCGCGCGCCCCGGCTCCACGGAGATCCGCGGGGCCCGCAGGCCCGCGCTGTCGCATTCGCGCGAGACGATCTCGCTGAGCGACTTCGCGATCTCGTGCGGCTCGCGCGGGTCGTCCTCGCTGGTGTACGCGATGCCGAGGCCGCCGCCGAGGTCGATCTCCGGCAGCTGAACGCCGTGCTCGTCGCGGATCTCGGCGAGCAGCTGGACGACGCGGCGGGCGGAGACCTCGAAGCCCGCCATGTCGAAGATCTGCGAGCCGATGTGGCTGTGGATGCCGAGCAGTTCGAGGCCGTCGAGCTTCAGGGCGCGCCGTACCGCCTCGGCGGCCTGGCCGTCCGCGAGCGCGATGCCGAACTTCTGGTCCTCGTGCGCGGTCGCGATAAACTCGTGGGTGTGCGCCTCGACGCCGACCGTGACCCGGATCAGGACCGGCTGGCGCCTGCCGAGGCGCTGGGCGATATGGGCGACCCGCACGATCTCCTGGAACGAGTCGAGCACGATGCGCCCGACACCGGCCTCGACGGCGCGCTCGATCTCGGCCTCGGACTTGTTGTTGCCGTGGAAGGCGATCTGCTCGGCGGGCATTCCGGCACTGAGTGCCGTGCTCAGCTCGCCGCCGGAACAGACGTCGAGGTTGAGCCCCTCCTCGTACAGCCACTTCACGACGGCGCGCGAGAGGAAGGCCTTGCCCGCGTAGAAGACATCGGCCTCGGTGCCGAAGGCCTCGCGCCAGGCGCGGCAGCGGGCCCGGAAATCGGCCTCGTCCAGGAAGTACGCCGGTGTGCCGAAGTCCTCGGCGAGGCGCGCCACGTCGATCCCGCCGACGCTCAGCGCGCCCTGCTCCCCGCGGGTGACGGTGTGCGACCAGACCTTGGGATCGAGGGCGTTCAGGTCGGTGGGCGGCGCTGTGCTTGCCACGGAGCGCCCCTCGGGAAGGACGTCGGCGTGGCGGGGCCCGGCGGGGTGGGCGGAACGACTCATGGCTTCTCTTTCACATCTTTCACAAGTATTCGGGTGCGTCGATGCCGAGCAGGGACAGGCCGCCGGCCAGCACCGTCCCGGCGGCTTCGGCGAGTGCCAGCCGGGCGCGGTGGGCGGCCTCGGGTTTCTCGTCGCCTTGTGGCAGGACGGCGTACTGGAAGTCGAGAAGGGCGTCGGCGACCTGGACCAGGTGGCGGGTCAGGCGGTCGGGGGCGCGGTGTTCCGCGGCCTGGGCGAGGACGCGGGGGTGGTCGGCGAGGGCGGCGAGCAGGTCCTGTCGGGCTGCTTCGCGCGGTGCGGGGTGAGGCTCGGCGTGGAAGCCCAGGTCGGCGGCATTGCGGCTGAGCGCGCGGCTGCGGGCGTGGGCGTAGCGGACCCGGAACAGCGGATTGCTCTCGCCCTGCACCAGATGCCGGTCCGTCATCCGCGGCCGGTCCTGAGCGGCGGGGTGCAGCAGGGCCCAGCGGGTGGCGTCCGGGCCGAGGGCCGGAATCTGCTCGGGCGCGGGTACGGGGGTGGTGAAGGCGAGGCCTTCCGGGCCGGGCGGGGTGCCGAGGGCGTCCACGTGGATCCCGAGAGCGGCCCACACCTCTGGCAGGGGCTCCGTGCAGGACGTGCGCACGAGGGCGCCCTGCGACCGCAGGATCCGCCGCACCGCATCGCACCGGACGGCGGCCCGCAGCTCGGGCCTGAGGTGCAGCTGGACGACCTGTCCGGTGGGCCCGGAAACGTGCCCGTACCGCGTACCGGCCGCGAACACCTCGCGGACCACGGCCTGATCGTCCCCGTCGAGCGTCAGATTGAGGAACCCGGGCCCGGTGATCTCGACGTCCGCGATCCCCGGCTCCCGCACCAGCCGGTCGGCGAGCAGCCGCGCCACCTCACGCGGCGGCCGTCCGGCGGCCCCGGCCAGTTGCAGGGCGGCATTGCACGCGTAGTCCCCACGCCCCCCGGCTCGCGGCCGCTCGACCAGGATCCGCTCGACCACGTTCCGCTCGACCGCGGTCCCTTCGACCACGTTCCGCTCGGACACAGTCCGCTCGTGCGTATCCCCGAGCAGCTCTCCGCGCTCGACGACGTGTCGCACGACACGCAGCACGGTGCGGGAGAGATCAGCGGGGGTCACGGGACAAGCGTAGGCGAGGTGGGGGGTGGGTAGGCGAGTCCGTTTCGCATGGGGAGACGGCGGGCCTCAGGAGGGGTATCGCCCGGTGGACGAAGAGAAGGTCCGGCGTTCGGTGGGCGGGCCGCTCGGGAGCGCGTGCTCTGCGACGCGGGCCGGGCGGCTCAGGTGTCCTCGCGGGTCGGCCCGGGCCCCTCGCGCGGTGTCCTGGTCTCCGTGTACGGGAGGGTCAGGCGGGCCACCGCCCCGCCGTCCGCGGCGTTGGTGAAGCTCAGCTTCGCGCCCAGGACGCGGGCCTGGCCGTGGGCGATGGTCAGGCCGAGGCCGTGGCCCTTCGCGCCGCCCTCGGTGCGGAAGCGCTGGGGGCCGTGTTCCACCAGGTAGGCGGGATAGCCCTCGCCGTGGTCGCGTACCCGGACCGTGGGGCCGTCGACCGTCACGACGACCGGGGTGCGGCCGTGTTTGTGGGCGTTGGCGATCAGGTTGCCCAGCACCCGTTCCAGGCGGCGCCGGTCGGTTTCGACCCTGACGTCGCGTACGACCTCGACCTGTGTGTCGGTGCCCTGGGCGACGCGTTCCACGAGCGGTCCGAGCCGGTGGGTGTCGAGGTCGACCTCCTCACGGCGGGCGTCGAGCCGGGAGATCTCCAGGAGATCCTCGGTCAGCGTCCGCATGGTCTGCACCCGCTCGCGCACCATCTCCGCGGGCCGCCCCTCCGGCAGCAGTTCGGCCGCCGCGTGCAGTCCCGTCAGCGGGGTGCGCAGTTCGTGGGCGACGTCCGCGGTGAAACGCTGTTCGCGCTCCAGTCTGCCCTGCAGGGACGAGGCCATGGTGTCCAAGGCCCCTGCAACGGTGGCCACTTCATCCTGGGCACGGCCGGGATCCTTCGTACGGGGATCGTCGACCCGCGCGTCCAGATCGCCCGCGCTGATCCGCCGGGCGACCGTCGCCGTCTGGTGCAGCCGCCGCGTCACCCGGGTCACGCCGAACGCGCCGAGGAGCAGCGTCACCCCGATCGCGAGCACCGAGGAGACGGTGATCGCCCGGTCGAGGCCCTGGATGGTGCGGGCACCCTGCGCGTAGTCGATCCCCACGGCCACGACGCTGTCGCCGTCCGCGGGTCCCGCCGCCCACATCACGGGGCTGCCCCGGTACTCGGCGACCATCGTGCCGCGCGTGCCCTGCGCGGCGAGTTCCCGCAGGGAGGCGGGCAGGCCGGGCGGGTCGAGGCCCGAGCCGGGCGGAAGCGGATCGCCGGCTTCGTACGAACGGGTGATGTCGACGAGCCGGGTGAGCGCCTTCTCGCGCGCGTGGTCCACGGTCTGGCGGGTGACGGCCACGTGCACGAAGGTGCCGAGCATCGCGGCCAGCGCGCAGCACATGACCGTGATGAAGGCCGTGGCCTTCCAGGTCAGGGTCGCGGTCCATCCGGGGAGGCGGGGTTTCATGGGGTACGGGGTCTCATGGCGTACGGGGTCTCATGGGTCTCATGGGGTGTCAGTGGGGGTCGGTGGGGGTCGGTGCGTCGGAGAGCGCGGGGCGGGACGGTCCGTCCGCGTCCGGGGCTCGTACGATCTCCATCCGGGTCGGCAGCATCGAACGCGAGGCCGCGTCCCATGACCACACGTCGCGGAACTCGTAGCCGCCGAAATGCGCGGGCGAGCGCACGATCAGGTCCTGGCCGGCCAGTTCCGCGCTGATCACCGGCTGGGTGGTGGACATGATGCGCAGGAGGCGACCCGAGCCCTCGGTGTCATGGGTGTAGACGCGGATCCCGATGCCGTATGCGTCGCGGTCACCGAGATTGATCCCGAGGATCAGCTCGTCGCGTCCGTTGCCGGTCAGATCGCGGTAGTACGGGGCCAGCACCGGGCAGTCCTTGTCCCCGGCCTGCCCCTCGCAGGCGAGGATCTTCGCGGCGATGCCCTCCGGCAGCGCGTCCTCCCCGCTCTGCTCGCCCGCTCCGCCGGGGTGGGCGCGCACCTCCGCCTGGACCACGGCGAGCGCGTCGGCCTCGCGCAGATCGGCCTCCGGCGCCTTGATCCCCGGGACGGTCTCCGGCTCGGCATCGCCGAGATCGTCCTGCCGGTCATTCGTGGCGGGCGGCAGCTCGGGCCACAGCCGCGCGGGACCGACCGCGCTCGGTGTCGCACCCGCGCCTTCGAGCCCGCCCGGATCGTCGCAGGCCGCCGCGGTCACGCCGAGCAGGGCGACGACGGGCAGCACCAAGGCGGTGCGGACCGAACGGGGGGACATCGGCTCTCCGGTGGGGCTGCTGCGGGGGGACGGGGGTGGTGCGGGGAACGTGGTGCGGGGAACGTGGTGCGGGGAACGTGGTGCGGAGCCGACCGCGGCCGCCTCCGGGCCCACGGCTCGGCGCGGTTCGTCTCTCTTACACCCTATGGGCGTGCGCGGAGAGCCACCGCCTCACCTGTCGGGGAACGGCGGCGGGCGCGACCGGGTTGTCGCCGGGACCGCGGCGCAGCTGTTCCCATCGAGCGTGGGGTGCTGCGGCATGACCGGACTACGGGGCGCCGAGCCCGCCCGCCTCGCCCTGCACCGGACGACGACCTCGCGCCCGACCGCCCCGGCGAGGCGCTCCTTGCCGGGCTCGCACGCGAACCGGCCCGGCGGCTGCGCACGGACCACCGCCGCCGTGAGCTGCTCGCCGAGCAGCCCGTCGGCACAGCGTGCACGCCGCCGAGCACCGTGTCCGGATCGCCGACCCCAGGTCGCGGTGGGCCGGTCCGGGCCCGCGCCCGCTCCTCGACGCGCTGCGCCACCGCGCCGACCGGCGTGTCTGGCCCTGATGGCTGACGTGTCTGGCCCTGATGGCTGAGGGGTGTCCGGCGGATCAGGCCGCCATCGGTCCACGGTTCCTTGAACGGCCTGGTGAGCGGGGGTCTGGCGCTTCCAAACGCACGGCGGAGGAAGGAGGCGACGCGCCCGGCCGGTCACCGGAAGCGCACCACCCCCACCGTCCGGTGCCGGGTGGCCTGCTGCCGCACCTCCACCACGAGCCGGCCGCCCACCCGCTGATACGTCACGTCCCCGTGCCCCACCGCGTTCAGCTCCCCCACACCCTCCGCCGCCGGCAGCAACTCGGCCGCCGATGCCCGTACACCCGGACCGAGCGGACTCGAAAGCACCGGCGCGTCGTCATCCGGCAGCACCAGCACCAGCGCCTGCGGCCGCGCCGCCGGCCCGGTGTAGCCGACGACCACCGCATCGCGCGTATCGCTGTGCCGCAGCTTGAGCCAGGAGCGCCGTCCCGCCCGGTACGCCTGGTCGAGCCGTTTGATCACCAGACCCTCGATCCCGGTCTCCCGGAGCTCCTCGTACCAGCTCTCGGCCAGTGCACGTTCCGTGGTCATCGGCACGGCCTGGAGCGGCGGCCCGAGCGGGGCGAGCAGCGCGACGAGCGCTTCGCGCCGCCGCGTGTACGGGGCCGTCCGCAGGTCCTCGCCCCGCAGCGCGAGCAGGTCGAAGGCCGCGTACGAGGCGGGCAGCGTCCGCGCGAGTTCCGCGGCCCGCGCGGGCGTGGACATGGCGCGCTGCTGCACCGCGGCGAAGTCGATCCGGCCCTCCGTCCACACCACCACCTCCCCGTCCAGCACCGTCCCCTCGTCCAGCGCCTGCGCGGCCTCGGCGAGATCCGGGAACGCCGCGTTGACGATCCGCCCGGAACGCGCCTGCAACTGCACCCGGCCCCCGACGCGGAAGACCACGAGCCGGTGCCCGTCGAACTTCGGCTCGTACGCCCATCCGCTCTCCTCCCGCGGCAGCTCGCTCACCGACTCGGCGAGCGCCACCTTCACCGGCGGCCGCACCCCGCTCACCTGAACCCCCTGGGCAGCTTGCCCGCCCGGTTGAGGTTGATCAGCGGACCGAGCAGATCCCCGTGCTCCTGAAGCCGCGGCGGCATGTCATCGGCGAGAAACACCAGGTCACCAGGGTCCTCGCAGCCCTCGACCTCGTCCCAGGTCACGGGTGCGGAGACCGTGGGAAGGGGGCGGGCCCGCAACGTATAGGGCGTGGCGGTCGTCTTCGCCGCTGCGTTCTGGCTCCAGTCGACGAAGACCTTCCCGGGCCGCAGCGCCCTCGTCATCCGGTGCAGCGCCAGGCCCGGCAGCTCGTCCTCCGCCTCCACGGCCAGCTCCTTCGCGTACGCGGAGACTTTCCCCGAAGGCGTCGGCTGCAGTGGCACCAGGACATGCAGCCCCTTCGAGCCGGACGTCTTCGCGTACGCGGAGAGTCCGTCCGCCGCGAGCCGCTCCCGCAGCCAGAGCGCGACCTCGCAGCACTCCACGACCGTGGCGGGCGCCCCGGGGTCGAGGTCGAAGACCATCCGGTCCGCCTCGCCCGGTGCGTCGGCCTGCCACTGCGGCGTATGGAACTCGGTGACCAGATTCGCCGCCCACATCAAGGTGGCCATGTCCTGTACGACAACCTGTTTGGCCGTACCGCCCTCGCTGCGCCGCGGCACCTCGGCCGTCCTCACCCAGGAGGGTGTCCCCGGCGGCACGTTCTTCGTGAAGAACCGCTGGCCGTCGGGCCCGTCCGGGTAGCGGAGGAAGGAAACCGGCCGGTTGTGCAGGTGCGCGAGCAGCGATCCGGCCGTCACCGCGTAGTAGTGCAGCAGCTCGCCCTTGGTGAAGCCATGCGCGGGATAGAGGACCTTGTCCAGGTTCGAGAGCGCGATGCGCCGCCCCTCCACCTCAGTGATCGGCGTCATACGATGAGAATCCCACGCAAGACATCTGATTCCTCAGCAAACCATCCCATCATCATTCGTAAATTACCGTAAGGGGCGAAACGTGCGATCCATATGGAACGGCGCCATCTCCTTCGGCCTGGTCAGCATCCCGATCAAGCTCGTCAACGCCACCGAGAACCACAACGTCTCCTTCCGCCAGATCCACACCACCGACGGCGGCCGGATCCGCTACCGCAAGGTGTGCGAGCTGGAGGAGAAGGAGGTCGCGTCCGCGGAGATCGGCAAGGGGTACGAGGAGGCCGACGGCTCGATCATCCCCATCACCGACGAGGACCTGGCCGCGTTGCCCATCCCCACGGCCAAGACCATCGAGATCGTCTGCTTCGTCCCGGCGGAACGGATCGACCCGCTCCAGATGGACGCGGCCTACTACCTGGCCGCGAACGGCGCATCGGCCGCCAAGCCGTACACCCTGCTGCGCGAAGCCCTCAAGCGCAGTCAGAAGGTGGCGATCGCCAAATTCGCCCTCCGCGGCCGCGAACGCCTCGGCATGCTGCGCGTCGTCGACGACGCGATCGCCATGCACGGGCTCCTGTGGCCCGACGAGATCCGCGCTCCCGCCGAGGTCGCCCCCGACGCCGGTGTCACCGTCCGCGACGCCGAACTGGACCTCGCGGACGCCCTGATGGACACCCTCGGCGAGATCGACCTCGACTCCCTCCACGACGACTACCGCATCGCGGTCGAGGAGATGATCGCGGCCAAGACCGGCGGCGGAACCGCTGCCCCCGCCCCCGCGGAGCCCGCGGTCGGCGGCAAGGTGATCGACCTGATGGCGGCCCTGGAGAGCAGCGTCCGCGCGGCGCAGGCGGCTCGCGGGGAGGGTGCGGGCGAGGAGTCGGGCGAGGTCGCGGCGGTCACGCCGCTGAAGTCCCGTAAGTCCGCGACGGCCGGATCCCGCAAGCCCGCGGCGACCGCATCCCGCAAGTCGGCGGCGACGACCCCCAAGGCGGTGGGCGGGAAGAAGTCGACCTCGGCATCGGCATCGGCCTCGGCCTCGGCGAAGAAGCCCTCACCGGCCGCCGCGGGGAAGGCGCCGAAGTCGGCGGCGAAGACAGCCGCGAAGCCGGCATCGGGCGCGAAGAAGACGACCGCGAAGACCGCAACGGCGAAACGGGCGGCCACGACGGCAACGAAGACGACGAAAACAGCGAGAACCACGAAGACCACGAAGGCCACGAAGACCACCCCGCGCAAGCGGGCCTCGGCGTAGGCGATATGCGGGGCGCGGCCCTACCCGCGCGCAATCAACTCAGCGCCGGCAGCGGCTCGCAGGCTCCCCCGTCGGCTCGGCGGCGCCGTCCGCCGACGGCCCGGCACCCCGCTCGACCAGCCCCCGGACCACGGTGACCAGCTCGGCGGGCTCGAAGGGCTTGGCCAGGAACGCGTCCACTCCGACCTCGAGCCCACTGCCCACCTCGTACTGGGTGCAGGCGCTCACGATGACGAGCGGCACCTCACGGGTGCCCGGGGCGCTGCGCAGCCGCGCAGCGGTCCGCAGCCCGTCGAGCCGCGGCATCACCACATCGAGCGTGACCACATCCGGCCTGACCTGCTCCACGATGTCCAGAGCCTCGGCACCATCGGCCGCGGTCACCACCTCGAAGCCCTCCAGCTCGAGGTTGACCCTGATCAACTGCCGGATCACCTTGTTGTCATCCACGACTAGGATCCGGCCGGACGCCCCTGGCACAAATCGAGGGTAGGACCGCCCCGCCCGCCGCGTCCGGCTTTTCCCCACTTCCGCCCACCCACCCGCAAAACGGGTTCCGGCGCACCCCCGCCGAGCTGGTAGGGTTCTACCCGTCGCCGCCCACGAGGCGCCCGACACGCCCCCGTAGCTCAGGGGATAGAGCAACGGCCTCCGGAGCCGTGTGCGCAGGTTCGAATCCTGCCGGGGGCACCTTGAATTAGGCGCCTAAAGACCCCGTCATCAGCGGAAACGCTGAGGCGGGGTCTTCTTGCGTATGCAGGCAAGTGTCGCCGGATGCAGCCGTATGACAGCCGCCGCGGCGCATTTGCGGGATGGATCTTGGGACGTTTTCGCAGGTCGGGCCAGGGAGTTACTGGCCGTCTCTCTGGGTCTGACTGCCACGGGAACTGCGCCCCGTACTACAGTCCCGGCTCGTGATCGATGCTGCTCACCGCACGGCTGCGGACGACGATGCGCTTCTGGAGAAGCTACACGAATTGGCGTGGGGCTCGGAGAGCGTTCCCCCTTCTCCTGGGTGTCTCCCGGACCAACCGTTCCCACCTCTCGCGAACGCAGAAGTGGACCTTGCGGAACGCAGCCTCGGGCATCCCGTGCCGGGCTTGCTGCGCCGCATCTACACAGAGGTCGGCGACGGCGGGTTCGGGCCAGAAGGCGGCCTTGCATCGCTGACACCACGCCGTGTTCCTCACTGGCAGCGGCCCGACTGGCATTGCGCAACGACCATCCACGCCGAGCGGGCCAGGAAGGGGGTGCCAGCATCGTGGCTCTTCTTGACGGGCGGCGGCTGCACGATGGAGTGGTACGTCTCGCTGATAGCGGTTGATCATCCGGTGCTGCTTTGGGACGCCGACGGCTGGGAGGCAACCTGGGGCGAGGAACCCCATGACGGCCTGCGGTATGCGGCGCCATCGCTGCGCCAGTGGCTATGGACCTGGGCAGACGGCGGCAACGTCTGGGACGAAGCGTTGGCCCTATTCGACCAGGGGCCGGCGGGCGGTGGCGGAACCTGAACCTGATCGCTGCTCGCCCGCGGTCATTCGTATTCGCGTAGCAGCTCTTCGATCTTCCGGTTGGTGATCTCCTGCCGACCGTCTATGCACTTCGCGTACCGGCTCAGCAGCACCTCGACACTGTTGCCCGCACGCTCGGCGACCACTTCATCGCCACGTACTGGAGAGCGAAGGCGTACCAGGTGAGAGAGGGAGGCTCCTCGATCTTCGGAGCAAGGAAGTCGGGCAGCCCGGTCTCGCTGTCGAAATCCTCTCCCTCCCGAGTGGCGCGCAGCAGCTTCGCGCGGAAGCTGTCGGCAAGCGCCTTGGTGCGACGGGTCTCGGAGAAGGGCCGACCCGCCACCACCCAGCGGACTTCGTACGTGGACTTCTTGGCGCTCTTGTTCTGGCGAATCGACCAGACGCGTACGTCGGACGTCCTCACGCCGCCGCTCCTTCGAGCTTGCGCAGCCACGCGGTGAAGTCGGATCGCCAGACGCGCAGTTCGCCGTTCGGGAGCTTGAAGGCGTCGGGTCCCTGCCCGAGTTCACGCCACCGGTAGAACGTGCGGCGTGAGACCCCGCCCAGCTCTTCGAGGATCTGGGGCACAGTCATGAGTTCGTCCTTCATGGCCGTGCCTCCCTTGGACTGTGGCCCTCTTGGAGAGCTTCGCGGGCGGTCTCGCGATTGAGTGCGATCTCGTGCGCGATGGTGGCGGCGAGGGCGGATTCGCCGGGGGTGTGGCCGTGGCCGGCGTACTGCCAGTGAACCAGGACCAAGGTGGTGTCCGGGTCGGGGAGCCCGAGGGCTTGGCGTTGCTGGTCGGCGCGGAAGCGGGCGCGCACGCCCCGGCGTTCGCCGAAGGTCGAGGAGTAGGCGCGGGACTTGGTAAGGAAGTGGCCCCGGAAGCCGAGCATGTGGGCCCATGGCCACAGTCGGCGTTCTGGATAGAGCGGGTCGAGGTCGTGGCAGGCGCGGATCAGCCGGCGAGCGTGCTCGGGGACTTGGGCGCGGTCGAGTTCGGCAAGTTCACCGATGCGCCGATCCAAGGTGCCGGTCGTCTCCGCCGCTTTGGTGGCGTACTTGGCGACGTACGAGGCAACCGCGCGCTCGGCGAGTTCCGCACCGTCGCCGAAGGCCTGGATGGGCCGGATGTCGAGTTGGTCGCCCCAGCGCTGGACTCGAGCGGGCTGCTCGCCGGAGGCTCTCACGGCGACGGTGACGTAAGGGTGCACATGGGCGGCGTGGATCGCGGCGGTGAGGAGATCGAGGGTGGCCCAGCCGGGCGCGGTGGTGTCGGAATCTCGGGGGTCACTCCACCCCATCCGCCGCGGGATCCTGCGGCGCAGGCCGGACCGCCGGGTGTCAGAGGGCTACGAGATCCCTGCCGAGGGCGTTGAGGGGGCCGCCGGTGTCGAACAGCGGGGCGCCCTCGGTGAGGTTTCCCGTGTCGACGGCCTGGAAGCCGGCGCTGTCCGCGAGGTCGGCCACCCTGCGCTTGGCGGCGGGGTCGTCGCCCGCGAGCAGGACGATGCGGCGGCCACCGTTGACGGCTGGGTCCTCGTTGAGGACCGGTGCCAGGTAGGTGTTGAAGCCCTTCACCACGAGGGCGCCGGGGACGAGCGAAGCGACGATCTCGGTGGGCGGCCTGCCCCCGGTGTCGGCGACCTCCAGCCCGGCGGCGGTCTCCCGCAGCGGGTTCAGGGGGACCAGCACGGTCCGCCCCTGCCAGGAGGAGACCGATGCCGCCGCGCTCTCCTTCTGGTCCCACTGGACGGCCAGGACGACGACCTCGCCGAAGTCGGCGGCCTCCTGGGCCGTACCGGCCGAGGCGTTCGCACCCAGCTCGTCGACGAGCGCGGCCAGTTTCTCCGGAGAGCGCGAACCGGCCAGCTTCACCTGGTGCCCCGCCCGGGTGAGCGCCCCGGCCAGAGCGGAGCCGAGACGGCCTGCGCCAATGATTCCCACGTTCATGGCTCGACGGTCACACATCACCGGCGGTCCCACATCCCAGCGGCCCGTCGGCTGCGCCACTCGGGTGCGGCGCCGCCGTCGGCGCCGGAGCCGAGACTCCGGCTCCGGCTCTGGCTCCGGCTCCGGCTCCGAACAGCGGCCCTATTCGGGGCGGCCAGCGGCCTTATTCGGGGCGGCTGAAGCGGTGGGCGGCCCACAGCAGGGCCAGTGCGCCCGCCACCAGGAGGGCCCCGGCTTCGAGCGGCAGGGGTGGCTGCCGGCCGAACCATTCGATGCCCGCCACGGCCGCCTGGTCAGGCACCCGCAGTGCGATGCTCTGCCGGAGGAGATCCACCCCGTACGCGAGCGGATTGCCGATGGCCAGGAACCGTGCCCAGCCCGGCAGGTTCTCCATCGGGAAGAAGCCGCCGGAGAGGAACAGCAGCGGCATCATCACCAGGCCGAGCAGCATGTGGAAGACCTCGGGGCGGCTCAGGGTGACCGCCAGCGCCAGGGACAGCGCCGTGATGGTGAAGGAGGCCAGGATCATGCCCGCGAGGAGCAGCGCGAGGAGGAGTGGGTCGTAGGGCAGGCCGACCGCTCCGGCGAGGGCCAGCAGCACGGCGCCCTGGACCGTGGCGACGGCGGTGCCTCCGGCGCAGTTGCCCAGGAGCAGCGTGGAGCGGTGCACCGGGGCCATCAGCAGCTCACGCAGGTAGCCGCTCTGCCGGTCCGTGATCAGGCGGATGCCGACCATGATGGCCGGGGTCTGGACGGTCATCATCAGCATGCCCGGGAACAGGTAGGTCTGGTAGTCGACGCCCAGCGCAGGCCTGGGGATCAGGGCGGCCAGACCGCCTCCGAGGATGAAGAGGTACAGCACCGGCTGGATCAGCATCAGCGCGGTGTGGGTGGGCTGGGTGGACAGGCGCAGCAGATCGCGGTGGACCAGCGCGTGGACCGCGCGCAGTTCACGGCGCAGGCGGATCAGGGGCTTGGGGTCGGGGGTGTGCGGAGTGCCCGGTGCGGTGGGCGGTCCCGGGGTGTCCGGGGCCTCCGGCGCCCGGAAGGCGGGGGCGGTCACTGGCCTCCCTCGGCTGTCTCCGTGGTCACGGCCGGTTCCTCCGCGGACGCGTCCGGCTGGGCGATGGAGGGCGACTGGGCAGCGGAAGACGCCGGGGCAGTGGCGGGCTCCGGGGCAGCGGAAGACGCCGGGGCAGTGGCGGGCTCCGGGGCGGGGTCTGTGCTCCGGATGCTGCGGCCGGTGTGGTGGAAGAAGACGTCGTCGAGCGTCGGCGGGCTCGCGGAAGCGGCCCGTACGGGGATGCCCTGGGCCTGCAGCGCCTCGCACAGGCGGGGGATCCAGGAGCTGCCGTCGGGCAGGCGCAGCCGGATTCCCCCGGAGTCCCGCGTGACGTCCGTGCCCGGTGGCGCGGTGCGGCATACGACCTGGTGCGCCGCCGGGTCGTCGACGGTGCGCAGCACCACCCGGTCGTCGCCGATCGAGGCCTTCAGCGCGGAGGGGGTGCCCTGGGCGACCAGGCGGCCGCCGTCGATGATGGCGAGGCGGTCGCAGTGCTCCGCCTCCTCCAGGTAGTGGGTGGTGACGAAGAGCGTGATCCCCTGCCGGTCGCGCAGTGTGCGCAGGTGGTCCCAGACCTGGGCCCGGGCGTGCGGGTCGAGTCCGGTGGTCGGCTCGTCGAGGAAGAGGATCCCGGGCGCGTGCAGCAGGCCCCGGGCGATTTCCAGGCGCCGCCGCATGCCTCCCGAAAGGGTGCGCGCCGGGGAGCGCCGGCGGTCGCCGAGCCCGACCGTTTCAAGTGCCTCGGCGGCACGTCGGCGGGCGTGGCGGCGGCTCATCCCGTACAGGCGGGCGTGGATGTGCAGGTTCTGCTCGGCCGTCAGGTCGGGGTCGAGGGCGCTGTGCTGGAAGAGCATGCCGACCTGGCGTCGTACCCGGTCGGGCTGGGTGAGCACGTCGGTGCCCGCCACCGTGGCCTGTCCGGCGGTGGGACGGGCCAAGGCGCACAGCAGGGCGATGGTGGTGGATTTCCCGGCGCCGTTGGGTCCGAGGAAGGCGAACGTCTCACCGTGGCGTACGTCCAGGTCCAGGCCGCGGACAGCATGGGTGGTGGTGCCGTCCGGGCCCGGGTAGCTCTTGACCAGGCCGCGCGTGCTGATGGCGTACGCCGCCTCGGGAGCCGGCGACGCAACGTCCCTGTCGGCGGGTGCGACGTCCCGGTTGGCGGGCACGGCGTCCTGGTCGGGGTGCGCAACGCCCCGGTTGGCGGGTGCGACGTCCCGGTCGGGGGGCGCGACGTCCCGGTCGGGGGGTGCGGCGGCAAGGAGGGCCGCCTGAGCGGGATGGTCGTCGCCGGCGTGTGGCTGCATGGTCGGGTCCTCGTCTGCGGAGTTCCTTCTGCGGACTCGGGCGTGGAGCGGTACGGGCACGGCGCGGTCACTCGTGCTCGGCGTGCGGTTCCGGGATCAGCTCGTGCTCCGGCCGGCGGCTGCTTCGGAGCAGCCGCCGACCGGAGGTCTTCGAACACTTCGTCCTGTCCGGGCGAGTGCCGGCGGTGTGTCACGGGATGCGTCTTTCCGGCCCGGGCCGGTGTTCGGCGTCTCGTCAGCGAGACGCCTGCACCCCGTCAGACGGCACTACCGGAGCCGACGTGTCCTTCCGCCGTGTCAGGCGCAGCTGATGCCGACACAGACGGTGTTGAGGAGGGTGAGCAGGCCGACGCACTCGCACGTCCCTCCGAACGCCACTCCGTCGGTGCCGATCGGGTCGGTCTCCGGAAGGGCGTGCAGGTGAGCCAGCAGTTCGAGGTCGCGGTTCTCCATGACTTTCTCCTTCTCCGTGAGCGGTGCGGCAGGCTCCCTGCCGCTCAACCCGGCTGCTGGATCATCCAGAGCCGGGAGTCTGTGTGGCGGATCCGCAGGAGGAACGCGAGGATTCCCGCGGATCCGTCGCTCCAGCCCGTCGAAACGTCCCCGTACTCGTTGGGGAAGACGACGTGGCCGTCGCGGTGGGACCGTTCGGCAACGATGAGACGGGCCAGGTCCTCGGCCGACGCGCGGTAGGCGGGGTCGCCCGTGGCCGCGGCCATGTCGAGGAGGAAGTCGCCGTTGCCCGCCAGTCCGTGGCACTGGGTGAGGGGCGCGCGGGAGGCGCGCTCGACGACGGCCCGGGTCGCACCACGGGCGAGATCGCCGAAGCGGTCGTCCCCGGTGGCCTGCCGGAGCCGGACCAGGAAGGAGCCGATGCCGGCCGAGCCGTGACACCAGTACGGGGCCGTGGGCACGTCGCCGGCCTGAGCCGGCCACTGAGCCGCCTCGCCGATCAGCACGGCGTTGGCCACCAGCTCCTCACCCGCCGCCACAGCCAGGTCGAGATGCTCCTTTCGGCCCGTGACCTCCGCTGCGGCGAGGAGGAAGCAGCCGATGCCGGATGTTCCGTGCGCGAAGCCGAGGTAGCGTTTACCTGCTTCTCCGCCTGCGGCTTCCCCGTCGGCGGCTTCCCTGCTGACGGTTTCCGCGGGAACGGGCCAGCTCACACCGGACGGCGCGGACCGCGCGGCGGCCGCGAGCCGATCGGCCGCCGCGGCCACGAGTCCGGCGAAGCGCGGGTCGCCGGTGCGATGCCACAGGTGGGCCGCGGCCATGCCGCTGCCCGCGCTGCCGTGGGTGATGTCGTGGTGGGGCATCGGCTCCTGGGGGGCCAGGGCCAGGGCCAGGGCGTGGTCCATCAGTGCCCGGTCGTCCACGGCGCGTCCGGCCTCGTACAGCGCCCAGGCGGTCCCGCCGCCACCGAAGTGCAGGCCGGGACGCGTGGAACGGAGGTCCGTCCGGGCCGCGATCCAGTGGCCCGCGGTGGAGATCGGCTCGGGCAGGCGTGGGTCACCGGTGAGCTCGAAGTACCGTGTCAGGACCGCCAGCACACCTGCCGCACCCTGCTGCACGGTGCACGGGTCGGTCTCCCCCGCCGTGGTGGACACGGGCCACAGCCGCCGCTCGTCCCGCGGGGTCATGGAGTCCACGAGGTGGTCCACGATTCCGGCCACGGCCGCCTGTGCCGCATCGTCTCCTTGGCGCTCGCGCGGTACGTCGGTGGCGGCCCGGCCGCCCGGAAGGGCCGGTTCCGTCCGGCGCAGGGCCGCGCGGGCCCGGGCCGGATCCCAGCGCTCGGCCGGATCGTCCCGCATCAGCCCGAGAATCATCCCGGGCACGCCGTCCGGCAGGGCGAGCGTGCCACGGCAGGCTTCCAGCCACGCGGCGAGTCGCTGCTCGTCGGCTGAGGCGGGGGGTTCTTCGGGCAGCAGCGCGGGGACCTTCCCCACCAGGACGAAGCACGCGGTGGCACCGAGGCTGTAGTAGTCGGCGGTGGGCGACACCGGCGCGCCGGTCAGCCGCTCTGGGGCGCTGAAGCCGGGGGTCCCCAGGGTTGTGGGGAGGGCGTTGTCGTCCTTGTGGACGGCGAGTTCCAGGTCGATGAGGCGTAGTTCGCCGTCCGGCCGGACCATGATGTTGCCGGGGGTGAAGTCCCGCAGGACGTAGCCGTGGGCATGGACCGCGGCGACAAGCTCCACCAGCCGTCCGACGAGGGCCAGGGCCTCTGCGGCGTAGCGCTCGCTTCCCGCGTCACGGAACCGCTCCGCGACCCAGTTGCGCAGCGGGATGCCCGGGATCTCCTCCTGGGCCAGGAACAGGTGCCCGCCATGCTCGAACATCGCCAGAAGCTCGGGGGCCAGCCCGGTACCGCTGAGTCCCTGCAACATCCGGGCCTCTGCGCGCAGCCAGTCGCGTACGTCGCTGCCGGTCGCGTCGGCCTCCACGTGCGGCCGGGCCTCCTTGATGACCGCGGGTGCGCCGGTGGTGGCGTCCGTTCCCCGGTAGACACCGCCCTTGTTCGTATGGCGGATCGCTTCGCGCACCGAGAAGCGGCCTCCCAGCAGCACCGGTCCGGCCGGTGGCTTCCGGGTGCTCGGCGCTGCCGGTGCGGTCGCCGGGAAGGGGCTGACGGCCCACGGCGGCGGTGAGTACTGTCCGGTTCGTTTGTCCTCGACGGGATTGCCGTCGGGGTCCTCGATGAACCAGACCAGCAGCCCCTCGGCCGACAGCCGCCGGCGGCCGACGAACGCACCGTAGCGGTAGTGCACCAGACTGCCGGGGGCGTACGGCTGGTCCGACAGGATCCGGGGGCCTGCCAGCCCCTCCGTGGCCTGGTGCAGCTGGCGAGCCAGCCGGGCCGCGTCGGTATCGGAGCGGGGGTAGACCGTGAGGAACTTGCCCGAGCTTCCGCGTGGTGCGGCACGGGAGTTGAGCGCGCTCACCTTCTCCTGCGACCGGGCGAACTTGAACGCCGACTCCTCGCGCAACAGCACGTCCAGGGCCCTCTCCAGGACCATCGGTGCGGAGGAGGACGTGGCCGACACGTGCAGCTTCCAGCCCTGCTCGCGCCTGGCCGCGGCGGCCGGCCTGAGGTGGCACCACATCTCGTCCGCTTCGGTGGTCCAACGCGCGCCCTCTCCGCTGCCGTCCAGCGCGCGGCCGAGGAGGTTTTCGAAGTCGAATTCGGTTGCGTGGCTCGTCATGCCCGTCCCTTTCAAAGGCGAGGACCGCCTATTGGAAGACCTGAGGACGCCTATGGAAAGATCTGCATAATGAATGAAGTTAACCCCCTGGGCCCGTCGAGCGTAAGTCGCTGCGATGAGCGCACGGTGTTCTTTGAGATTCCGCAGATGCCAACCGGCGCATGAAGAAGCGCACCGAAGCACAGGGCGGAAATCTTTTGCGCCCCCCCCTACGACCTCAAGGGGCAAAGGGAGCACGAGTCAGATCGTCCCCTGTTCGAGGGTCTGACGGAATCACACGTGGACGAAATGGCGGAGCGCATCCCACCAGGCCAGTCGCACACGGGTCCATCGCAACCTTCCCACGTCGGGCGAGGACCGACGGCAGCCTTCAGCGTGCCGTCGGCCGACACCGTTCCATTCGAGCATCTGTTCAGGCAGTTCTGAGCAGGCGGAATCCGCGGCCGCGGCATGCGGCGCTTCCGGCACACATACTTCCTGCGAACCGGCGCACCGTAAAGAGCCCGATTACGCCAAGCCCTCGATCAGGAGCGAGACACAACCCGACATGACCCAGCCGTTCCCGATCGCCGTTTGAGCTGCATCCGAACACCCGCTCCACAAAATCGAGAACGCGCGGGAGCCAGGCGAATCTGACTCAAAACAGCGACACGGCCGCAGTGGAGAAAATTCGACGAAATGGAACTGCTGAGGCACCGGTTCATCTCTGTGACGCGAGAGAATAAGCGATACGAGAGGAGAAGTGATACGAGAGGAGTGGTACCGCGCGGGAGCACATGGCCCCTCGGGCACATGGCCCCCTGGGCACGTGGAGATCCGGGGAATCAGTGCTGGAGGTACCGGGCGAGGCTCAGGATGGGGACGCGCCGCGGTGCGGCTCGCCCCGCGGGTGGCGGCTTCGAAGCTCGACAGCAGGATGAAGACGGCGGACAGGACGTCCGGGACCGCGGTCGGGGCGGCGTGGGGTGTGGAGTCGTACCGCGCCGGCGGCATGACCGCCGAAGCCCTGCGGCGGAGGACCGGCACACACGCCCTGCGGCGGAGGACCGGCGCACACGCCCTGCGGCGGAGGACCGGCGCACACGCCCTGCCGCGAAGTGGACCCTCGGCACGCCGAGTTGGGCCAGTATGAGGTGTCATGCGGATGGGGCGCGGGGCCGGGTGGGCGTGGGCTGCCGTCGCCGGGCTGACGGGGCTGCTGCTGGCCGTGGCGCGGGCGACGGGGCTCGGGGATGTGGATCCCGCGGGAGTACTGATCGGCCTCGGGTCGCTGGCGCTCAGTGTGTGGGCGGGAGTGATGGCCCACAGCGCGCTGGTGTGGCAGAGCACCGACACCGCAGGGCTGGCCGACCGGTTGGCACGGGTGGTGGAACGGCAGGAGGCGACAGCCCGTCACATCCTGCTCGGTCGCAGTGTCCATACGATCGACATCGCCTTCACGCTCCATCCCGGCCCGGCGGCGGCCGGGCCCGCACCGGGGGCAGGGGCGACCGGCACGCTCAGCGCCATCACCGGCTACTACCGGGCCCTGCGCCCTGGCCGCCTGGTCATCACCGGAGCACCGGGCGCAGGCAAGACCGTTCTGGCGCTCGAGCTGATGCTGCGCCTCCTGGGCGACCGTCGGCCGGGGGAGGCGGTGCCGGTGCGACTGTCCCTGTCGGGCTTCGACCCCACCCAGCCCCTGGAGACATGGCTGGCGGAGCGCCTGGTGCGCGACTTCGGGCTGAAGCCGCGTGCCGCTCAGGAGCTGGTGGCGGACAGGAAGATCATCCCGTTCCTGGACGGCCTGGACGAGATGGACGCCGAGGACGCGCCGCACCGCTCGGGCCCTGCCGCACGGGCATCGGCGGCGCTCGATGCGATGAACGGCTATCTGGACGGTGCCGACCTGGGCCAGTTGGTGGTGACCTGCCGGTCCGGTCCGCATGAGGCGCTGGAGGCCGAGGAGCGGTGGCTGCAGGACGCGGCCCGCATCACGATCAAGGCGGTCACCGCGGAGACGGCCTGGGACTTCCTGGAGGCTCGCACCGGCGGCAGAGGCCGCTGGGCGGACGTGATGGAGGCCATCGCGCAGAACCCGCGGGGCCCGCTGGCCCAGGTGTTGTCCACCCCCTGGTACCTGACGGTCGCCGCCACCGTCTACCAGCCTCCGCACCGGGGCGGCCTGGCGGGCCGCTCTCCTTCCGAACTCCTCGATCCACGCCTCGGCACCGAAGCCGGGATCCGCGATCACCTGCTGGGACTCCTGATCCTGGCCGTCACCTCCGCGCCCGTCCCGGGACGCCCCGGCCTCCGGCGTCCCGCTCCCTACACCACCGACCGGGTGACGGGGTGGCTGCGCGTGCTCGCCGCCTACCTGCACGCCAACACGGTCACCGACCGACGGGGAGGCGGGCGGCGCCTGCCGAGCACCGATCTGGTCCTGCATGAGCTGTGGCCCCTGGCCGGCAACCGCCCGCGCACCCTCCACACCTGTCTGACCCTCCTCGCCCTGGCGCTGCTGACGGTCACGCTGCTGAGCACCGGCCGCGTGCCCCTGAGGGAAGGAGCGCTCATCGGGGTGCCGTTCGCCGCGATACTCGGAGTGGCCGCCGCACAGGCGTTCTGGCCGTCGCCCAGCCGGCTGGACCGAACATGGCTCCGGAACCCGGAGAAGCTGCTCCTTCTCGTGGAGGTGGCCTGGCTCGTTGCCGTGTCAACATCCTGGGCCATCGCCACAGCTCTCTACATGTCCCTGGCCGGCATCTTCTTCGGGGTCTCCGTGCTCCAGGGCCTGCTCTGGGTCGTGTGCCTTCCCATGGCCGTCTCCACATGCGTGTTCGCGGTGGGCGGGCTCCAGATCCTGATCGAGTCCGGTGTGGGCGTCGGCTCCGGGGTGGTCTCCAGTGTGACACCCCGTGAGGTCATCCGTGCCGACCTCCGGGCCGGGGCCCTGTTCTGGGCCGTGTACGGGGTCGTGGTCCTGGTCACCGCCATGGCCGCCATCACCTACACCGCCGGATCCGTGACGGGAGGCAGGGCGGGCGCTGTTGCCGTGTTCGGGGTCGCGTCCGCGGTCTGGGCGGTGCCGGTGCGGTACCTGGCCTTTCTGCTGACGACACGCCGCCGCTGGGCCGGCGGCCTGTGGTTGCCGTGGCGGTTGGGGCGGTTTCTGGACTGGTGCTGCCAGGCGGGGTTGATGCGGACGGCAGGAGTGGCGTACCAGTTCCGGCACCGGGAGCTGCAGGACTTCCTGATCCGCGCCGAGGCGGTGCCTGCCCCGGGCTCGGCGTCACCGCCTTCGGGGTGATCGGATACCTGAGCCTGCGCCCATGCCGCACCAGGCAGGCCAACAAGGCCGGGCGGGCCGGGGGCGGGTGCACGGGGCAGAACGGGCAGGCCGGAGACCTGGCGCCAGGCAGATCGGGCAGGGCGAGCAGGGCGAGCAGGGCGAGCAGGGCGAGCAGGCCAGGAAAGAAACGTCCCGATATGACAGGAGATCACCCCTGCCCGTTGCTACCGTCCGCGCATGACCGGACGACCGACCACCGACTTTCAGGGGCTTCCCGGTCTTCCGGGGCTCGCGGAGCTCGACGGGGCACGGGACGTCGTGGTCGACGGGTCCGGTGGGGCCGGCGGTCCGCCCATGCGGCGGCGTGGGGTGGAGCTGGCGCTGCTCGTGCTGGCCGTGGGGCTGTGTGTCTGCGGCTATGTGTCGGTCGGTCTCGCTGCGCAGGGGGCCGTTCCCCCGGGTGCGGCGGGGTACGGTGCGGGGCTCGGGGTGCTCGCGCTGCTCGCGCATCTCGTGGTGCGGCTGCGGGCACCGTACGCGGATCCGCTCGTGCTGCCGATCGCGGTGCTCCTGAACGGGCTCGGGCTGGTGTTCATCTACCGGCTCGACCAGGAGACTCCGCATGATCAGGCCGCGCTCGCGCAGCTGGTGTGGTCCACGGTCGGGGTGGCTCTGTTCCTCGGGGTGGTGCTCGCGCTCGAAGATCACCGGGCGCTGCAACGGTACGCGTACGTGTCGGGACTGGCCGCGCTTGCGCTGCTCGCGGTGCCGGTCTTCTTTCCGCCGGTGAACGGGGCGCGGCTGTGGGTGCGGATCGGTGGGCTCTCGCTGCAGCCCGGGGAGTTCGCGAAGATTCTGCTCGCGGTGTTCTTCGCGGCGTATCTGGCGGCGAACCGCGGTGCGCTCGCGTACGCGGGACGGCGGGTGCTGTGGATGCGGCTGCCGACGGGGCGGGTGCTCGGGCCGGTCGTGGTGGTCTGGCTGGCGAGTCTCGCGGTGCTGGTGGTCGAGCGGGATCTGGGGACCTCGCTGTTGTTCTTCGGGCTGTTCGTGATGGTGCTGTTCGTGGCGACCGGGCGGGTGGGGTGGCTCGCGGTCGGGCTGCTGCTCGGGGGTGCGGGGGCGTATGCGGCGGCGCGGTTCGAGCCGCATGTGCATGCGCGGGTCACCGACTGGCTGCATCCGCTGGCCTCGATCGAGGCGGGCGAGGGGCCGAACCAGCTCGCCCAGTCGCTCTTCGCCTTCGCCGCGGGCGGGATGCTCGGCACCGGGCTCGGTGAGGGCGAGTCGATTCTGATCGGGTTCGCCGCGAAGTCCGACTTCGTGCTCGCGACGGCCGGTGAGGAGCTGGGCTTCGCCGGACTTTCGGCGATCTTCGTGCTGTACGCGGCGCTCGTGGCCCGCGGATACCGGGCCTCGCTCGGGCTCCGGGACGCGTTCGGGCGGCTGCTCGCGGTGGGGCTCGCCTCGATCCTGGCGCTGCAGGTCTTCGTGATCGCGGGCGGGGTGACGGGGCTGATTCCGCTGACGGGTATGGCGATGCCGTTTCTCGCGCAGGGCGGCTCGTCCGTGGTCACCAACTGGATCATGGTGGCGCTGCTGATCCGGTTGAGTGATTCGGCGCGGGCGCCCGAGGGGAGTGCGGGGGCCCGTACGTCAGGGATGGGTACATCACGGTCAGGTTCCCCGCAACAGGAGGACGTGGTTTCGTAGATGACCCGCCAGATCCGCTGGGCGGCCGCCTTCTGCCTGCTCCTGACCGTGCTGCTGGTGCTCAACGCGGCGCGTGTGCAGCTCGTCCAGTCGGCCACGTATGACGACAATCCCGCGAACCGCCGGGCGGACATCGCGCGGTACGGGCAGCCGCGCGGCGACATCTACGTGGGCGGGCGGCCGGTGACGGGGTCCGAGGACACGGGCGAACAGCTGCGATTCGAGCGGACGTACAAGAACGGGCCGCTGTACGCGCCGGTGACCGGCTACTCCTCGCAGGTCTACGGCTCCACCTTCCTGGAGGACGCCGAGGACTCCATCCTCGCCGGCACCTCGCCGCTGCTCTCGCCGCTGCCGCTGCTCGGGGATCTCACGCGCGAGCCGGAGCCGGGCGGCCGGGTGCACACGACGATCGACCCCGGGATGCAGAAGGCTGCCTACGAGGGGCTGGCCGGGCGGCGGGGCGCGGTGGCGGCGGTCGAGCCGACCAGCGGGCGGATCCTGGCGCTCGTCTCGGTCCCTTCGTACGATCCGGGGCTGCTCTCCGGCAACGACGTGGCGGTCGCGCGGAACTGGTCGCGGCTCAACACGGCCGCGAGCAAGCCGATGCTGAACCGGGCGATCCGGCAGACGTATCCGCCGGGTTCGGCGTTCAAGGTGGTCACGGCGGCCGCAGCGCTCGACTCGGGGGTGATCCGCGATGTGGACGCCCCGACGAACTCCCCTGATCCGTACCGCCTGCCGGGCACCTCGACCTCGCTCGGCAACGAGGTGGAGGGCTGCGAGGACGCCTCGCTGCGCTACGCCTTCACCTGGTCCTGCAATACGGTCTTCGCGCGGCTCGGGGTGCGGGTGGGTCTGGACGCGATGGTGGGCACGGCGCAGTGGTTCGGCTTCAACACGCGCGGGCTGCGCATCCCCTCCCCCGTCGCGACGAGCAACTTCGACACGTCGATGGACCGGGCACAGCTGGCGCTGTCCTCGATCGGGCAGTACGACACGACGGCGACGCCGCTGCAGATGGCGATGGTGGCCTCGGCGGTCGCCGCGGGCGGTGACATGAAGGCGCCGCATCTGGTGGACCGGACGACCGACGCCTCCGGTGACGTCGTGGAGCGCACCCGGCCGCGCTCGCTGCACCGGGCCTTCAACCCGCGCACGGCCGCGCTGCTGCGGGAGCTGATGGTCGGGGTCGTCGAGCGGGGCACGGGCGAGAACGCGGCCATTCCGGGCGCCGCGGTCGGCGGCAAGACGGGTACGGCGCAGCACGGTTTCGGCAACGCCGGCCTCCCGTACGCCTGGTTCATCTCCTGGGCCCAGGCCGAGGGCTCGCCCAGGCCGGCGGTCGCGGTGGCCGTCGTGGTGGAGGATGCCTCGGCGGTACGGGACGACATCAGCGGGGGCGGGATCGCGGCGCCGATCGCGCGGGCGGTGATGGAGGCGGGGCTGGCGCGCGGGGAATCGTAGGCCGGTCGCCTCGGTCCTCGGCCCCGGCGCTCGGCCCCCGGCGCTCGGCCCTCGCCCCTCAGCCGCCAGCCGCCAGCGGTCCGCCCCTCAGCCGTCCGCCCCCTGCGCGATCGCCTCGCCGACCTCCGCCACCCGCGCCGCCTCCTCCGCCGCGAACCGTTCCGCGTCGAGTTTCTCGGCGATCTCCTCGTCCTGTTCCATCAGCTGGTCCAGGTTGGCGTTGCCCATCTCGAAGACGCCCATGTCCACGTACGCCTCCTGGAGCCGTTTGCCCCACAGGCCGATGTCGCGGACGCAGGGGACGATCCGGGAGAAGAGCAGCTGGCGGAACAGGGCCAGGAATTCGGAGTTCTCGCTGTACTCCTCGGCCTCCGCCTTCGGAATCCCGAAGTTCTCCAGGACCTCGACCCCGCGCAGCCGGTCGCGCATCAGATAGCAGCCTTCGATGACGAATTCCTCGCGCTCGCGCAGCTCCGCCTCGGTGAGCTGCTTGTAGTAGTCACGCAGGGCCATCCGCCCGAAGGCCACGTGCCGGGCCTCGTCCTGCATCACATAGGCGAGGATCTGCTGCGGCAGCGGCTTGTCCGTCGTATCGCGGATCATGCCGAACGCGGCCAGCGCGAGGCCTTCGATCAGCACCTGCATACCGAGATACGGCATGTCCCAGCGGGAGTCGCGGAGGGTGTCGCCGAGCAGGGACTGCAGGTTGTCGTTGATCGGGTAGGCCATGCCCACCTTGTCGTGCAGGAAGCGGCCGAAGATCTCGGCGTGGCGCGCCTCGTCCATGGTCTGGGTCGCGGAGTAGAACTTGGCGTCGAGGTCCGGCACCGATTCCACGATGCGGGCGGCACAGATCATCGCGCCCTGTTCGCCGTGCAGGAACTGGCTGAACTGCCAGGAGGCGAAATGCTGCCGCAGTTCGCCCTTGTCCTTCTCGGTGAGTTTCGCCCAGTGCCGGGTGCCGTAGAGCGAGAGGGACTCGTCGGGGGTGCCGAGCGGGTCGTGAGGGTCGACATCGATGTCCCAGTCGATGCGTTTCGCACCGTCCCACTGTTTGTCCTTGCCCTTCTGGTAGAGCGCGAGGAGGCGTTCGCGGCCTTCCTCGTACTCCCAGTTGAAGCGGGCCGCCCCGGTGGCGGGGACCTGCCAGAGCGGCTCGGCGGGGGGCTGTACATAGCGGTCATACGTCGACACGGGGCGGCTCCTTCTGCTCGCAGACCGGGCCCGTACGGCCCCGACTCGCCTTGCAGGACCGGGCAGTTGGCAGATTCACACGGTGGTAGATGCATCGTCAACAAGTCGTACGGACTCCCGTCCGGGGGATTGACGGACTTGCTGACACGGAGTCTCATAAGAGGTGACCCCCGGTAACCGACGCGCGAGGTGACTGGTGCCATGACGATGACCCAGGCGGGCACCCACACCGTCCTGCGGGATGCGCTGGGCCTGCTCAAGGACCGCGAGCTCGTGGCCGAGCGGCTCCTCGAGGCCTCCGCCCAGCACTCCTTCGACCCGGACGAGGAACTCGACTGGGATGCCCCGCTCGAAGCGGGCAAGTGGTTCTGGCCGCCGGAGCTCATCTCGCTCTACGACACCCCGCTGTGGCGGCGGATGTCCGAGGAGCAGCGCCTCGATCTCGCCCGCCACGAGGCGGCCTCGCTCGCCTCGCTCGGCATCTGGTTCGAGATCATCCTGATGCAGCTGCTCGTCCGGCACATCTACGACAAGCCGCTGGACAGCGCACACGTGCGCTATGCGCTGACCGAGATCGCGGACGAGTGCCGGCACTCGATGATGTTCGCCCGCATGATCAAGAAGGGTGGGGCGCAGGTCTACCCCGTCACGAAGCTCCACCACAATCTGGCGCGCGTCCTCAAGACCGTCTCCACGACGCCGGGTTCCTTCGCCGCCACGCTGCTCGGCGAGGAGATCCTCGACTGGATGCAGCGGCTCACCTTCCCGGACGAGCGGGTGCAGACCCTCGTACGGGGTGTGACACGCATCCATGTCGTCGAGGAGGCCCGCCATGTGCGCTATGCCCGCGAGGAGTTGCGGCGGCAGATGGTCACGGCGCCGCGCTGGGAGCAGGAGCTGACCCGGGTGAGCACCGGGCAGGCCGCGCGGGTCTTCTCGGTCGCCTTCGTGAACCCGCAGGTGTACACCGATGTCGGCCTCGACCGCCGGGAGGCGCTCGCCCAGGTCAAGGCAAGCGGCCACCGCCGCGAGGTGATGCAGGCCGGCGCCAGGCGCCTCACCGACTTCCTCGACGACATCGGGGTGCTCCGGGGCGTGGGGCGCCGCATGTGGAGGAGCTCGGGGCTGCTGGCCTAGGGCCTGTCGACCGATGGCCACCTGTATGCGGCGCACGTGGGCGGTTTACCCTTCGGGGATGTCCCCGGCGCCCGCATCCTCCAGCGCATCTCCCAGCGCATCCCCCGGCGCATCCCCCGGCGCATCCCCCGGCGCGGCCCCCTCCGCGGATCCCCCCGCCCGCAGGTCACCGACTCCCGCCTACCGGCGCCTCAGCGTCGCCGAACGCCGCAGCCAACTGCTCGAAGCGGCGCTCGGTCTCTTCGCGCACCGGGCGCCGGAGGAGGTCTCGCTCGACGATGTCGCCGAGGCGGCCGGGGTCTCCCGCCCGCTCGTCTACCGCTACTTCCCCGGCGGGAAGCAGCAGTTGTACGAGGCGGCGCTGCGCTCGGCGGCCGACGACCTGGAGCGGTGCTTCGACGAGCCGCCCACCGGGCCGCTCACCGAACGCCTGGCCCGTGCCCTCGACCGTTATCTCGCCTTCGTCGACTCCCACGACACGGGCTTCGCGGCGCTGCTCCAGGGCGGCAGCGTCGCCTCCACCTCCCGTACGGGCGCGATCGTCGACGAGGTACGGCGGACCGCGGCGGCCAGCATCCTCGCCCACATGCCCGTACCCGCGCCCGCCCCGCGGCTGCAGCTCCTGGTCCGTACGTGGCTCTCGGCCGTCGAGGCCGCCTCCCTGATCTGGCTCGACGAGGGCAAGCAGCCGCCCGCCCCCGAGCTGCGCGACTGGCTGCTCGACCAGTTCATCGCCCAGCTCACGGCGACGGCGGCCTCGGACCGGCAGACGGCGGCGGTGCTGCGCTCGGCGCTCGCGCTGGAGCGGGCGGACGGCCCGGCCGGGGAGCTGGCCCGCAGACTGCGGACCGTGGTGGGCGAGGCGGCGCATCTGCTGTGACACTGTCCCGGTGAACCGCGATCCGATCCCCTTCCTCGGCGGCCCGCTGGACGGCCGTACGCTCGACGTCCTCACGGGCCCGACCGGCCATCCCCCCAAGCTCTACAAGATCCCGGTCCCCGCCACCGAGGACTCCCCCGCCACGACCGTCGTCTACCGGCGCGTCGCCGCGGGACGGCGCGGGATCCGGCAGCTGTGGCGGTACGAATACGACGCGGCCGGGAACGCGGAGACCGGTCGGCTGAAGTGGCCGTGGTCAAAGCCGCGCCCGAACGGGTGAGCACAAGGGCCCACTCCGCGCGATCATCAGCTTTTCATCCTGCCGTCGTCGCATGCTCCTCGTGGGGCGGACCGCCCGCCCCCACGAGCGGAGGTGATGACATGGCGGGCCGAGCGCTGCGTCTGCTCTGCACGGCGACGGTGGTCACGGCGAGTCTCCTGGCCCCGGCGGCCGGTGCGCGGTCGGCCCCCGACCCGGAGGAGCCCGCGCAGTCGTCCCCATCGGCCGCACCCGCACCGGACGGAGACACGGCGGCCGAAGACACACTGACCGGAGACACACCGGCCGGAGACACACCGGCCGGCCCCTCACCGGCCCCGCCCGACCCGGCCGGACGCGCCCCGGAAGACCGGCCGGTCGCGGATCTGCTCGCCGAACTCCGCGAGCGCTACCAGGCCGCCGACGAGGCGACCAGCCGATACCGGACGACAGCCAGGCGCCTGAAGAAGCAGACCGCCGAAACCCGCCGCCTGACCCAGGCACTCACCCGGGCCCGCCTGGCCCTCGACGACAGCCGCCTCGCCGCGGGACAGCTCGCGCGCCGCCAGTACCAGGAGACCAGCGGCTTCGACGGCTACGTACGCCTCCTGCTGGCCCCCGACCCGCAGACCGCCCTCGACCGCCGGCACGTCATCGGCCGCCTCGCCCGCGAACGCGTCGACACGGTGCACCGCATGACGGCGGCGGAACGCCGGGCGGACCGTCTCGCCACGGCGGCCCGCCGGGCCCTGGACAGACAGCAGGTCCTGACCGAACGCCGCAAGAAGCAGCGGAGCACGGCCCAGCGGAAGCTCAGGGCCGTGGAGCAGCTCCTGTCCTCGCTGACCCCGCGGCAACTGGCGGCGATCCGCGAGGCGGAGCCGTCTCAGAGCGCCTCTCAAAGCGCGTCCCAGAGCGCGTCTCAGAGCGCGTCGGCAGCCCCGGCGACCTCCGCCAGATAGGCCTGCGCCTTCTCCGGCTCGAAGAAGAACTCCTCAAAGTCCGCGGGGTTGTCGAAGCCGTTGGCGAAACGGTCGGCGACCGGCTGCAGCTCACCCGCGGCGCCGATCAGGCTCAGGACATGCTCCGGCGGCGGCGACAGCATCGCGTTCGTCCACTTCGTGACGTGCTGGGCGGTCTCCCAGTACCGGTCGAAGGTGGCCTGCATCCACGCCTCGTCGAACGGACGCTCCCCGTGCTCGACGATGGCGGAGAGATAGGCCGCCGCGCACTTGGCTGCCGAGTTCGATCCCTGCCCGGTGATCGGGTCGTTGGCCACCACCACGTCCGCGACCCCGAGCACCAGTCCGCCTCCGGGCAGCCGCCCGATCGGATTGCGCACGGTGGGCGCGTAGCGTCCCGCCAGCGTGGCCCCCGCGTCCGTGAGCTCCACCTTCGTGGCCCGCGCGTACTCCCAGGGCGTGAACTTCTCCATCAGCTCCAGCGTCAGCGCGAGATGCTCGGAGGGGTCCTTGACGCCCTTGAAGACGTCCAGCGGCCCGCCCGGGACACCCTCCCAGAAGAGGATGTCCGCGCGACCGGACGTGGTGAACGTCGGCATCACGAACAGTTCACCGACCCCCGGCACCAGATTGCACCGCACCGCGTCGAACTCCGGGTGCTCCGGGCGCGGGCCGAGACCGTGCACGTACGAGACGGCGAGCGCCCGCTGCGGCTCCGCGTACGGCGAGCGGGAGGCGTCCCGCTCGAACATCGAGACCAGCTCGCCCTTGCCCGCGGCGACCAGGACGAGATCGTACGTACGCGAGAAGTAGTCGAGGTCGGAGACCGCCGCGCCGTGGACGACGAGCTGCCCGCCGCGCTGCGCGAACGTCTCCATCCAGCCGGCGAACTTCACCCGCTGGTCCACGGACTGCGCGTACCCGTCGAGCCGCCCGACCCAATCGATGACGCGCTGCGACTCGGGACCGGCGACGGAGACGCCGAGGCCCTCGATGCGCGGGGCCTGGGACTCCCAGAAGTTCACGGAGAGGTCCCGCTCGTGCTGCAGCGCCGTGTGGAACATGCACTGGGTGGACATGACCCGCCCGGACCGGATCTCGTCCGCCGTACGGTTCGACATCAGGGTCACGTCGTAGCCCTGTCCCTGCAGGCCGAGGGCGAGCTGGAGCCCGGACTGGCCGGCTCCGACGATGAGTATCTTGCGCATGGAGGAGGCTCCCAGAGGTTCGGTCGAGGACGGGCGGGGGCGGGGGCGGCGCGTGGTCAGGCAGGTGTCAGGTCGAGCGCGTGGCCGACGAGCGCGAGCAGCGTATCGACCACCGGGACACGGCGGCGCGCGTCCATGATCAGGACGGGGATGTCCTCGGGCACGGTGAGCGCCTCGCGTACGTCCTCGGCCGTGAACTCCTCGGTCCCCTCGAAGTGGTTGACGGCCACGACGTACGGCAGGCCGCAGCTCTCGAAGTAGTCGAGCGCGGGGAAGCAGTCGTCGAGGCGGCGGGTGTCGGCGAGCACCACCGCCCCGATCGCGCCGCGCACCAGGTCGTCCCACATGAACCAGAAACGCTGCTGGCCCGGCGTGCCGAAGAGGTACAGCACGAGGTCGTCGTCGAGCGTGATCCGGCCGAAGTCCATGGCAACCGTGGTCGTCAGCTTGTCCGGGGTCGCGGACAGGTCGTCCGAATCGGCGGAGGCCTGCGTCATCAGAGCCTCGGTCTGCAGCGGAGTGATCTCCGAGACCGAGCCGACGAGGGTCGTCTTGCCGACGCCGAAGCCGCCGGCCACCACGATCTTCGTGGCGACGGGGGCCCGGGAGTGGTCGAGCTGCCAGGGCTGTGCGCCTTCTTCGGCGAGCGTTTCAGAGACGGCGGAGTCCACCCAGCACCCTTTCCAGCAGCGCGCGGTCCGGGCGGCCGGGGCCGTGCCCCGTCCCGTACACGCGGATCCTTCCCTGGTCGGCGAGATCGCTGAGCAGCACCCGGACCACGCCGAGCGGCATCCTCAGCAGGGCGGCGATCTCGGCGACGGTGCGCATGCGGCGGCAGAGTTCCACCATGGCGCGCAGCTCCGGCATGACCTTGGTGTGCAGGCTGCCGCCCGTGAGTTCGGGCCGCTCGTCCGCGCCTTCGAGGGCAGGGACGGCGGCGACGAAGGTCTCCACCAGGAGGACGTGGCCGAACCTGGTGCGGCCGCCGGTCAGCGAGTACGGGCGGACGCGGGCGGGGCGGCGGTCGGCGCCGCGGACGGGCAGTTCGGAGCTGGTCACTGGATCGGCCCCTCCGCCCTCGCGTTCCCGCCCGCGCGCTCCTGCCCGCGCCCTTGCCCTTGCTCCTGCTCCAGTCCTTGCTCCAGTCCTTGCTCCAGTCCTTGCTCCTGCTCCTGTTCCTGTCCTTGCTCCCGTTCCCTGGACTGGCGCAGCTCGCTGCGGAGTTCCGGGGTGAGGACGTGGCCGGCGCGGCCCACGAACAGCGCCATGTGGTACGCGACGACGCTCATGTCGCAGTCGGGCGTGGCATGCACGCCGAGCAGTGAGCCGTCGCTGATCGTCATGACGAAGAGGCTGCCCTCGTCCATCGAGACCATGGTCTGCTTCACGGCTCCGCCGTCCATGAGGCGGGCGGTGCCGATGGTGAGGCTGCCGAGCCCGGCGACGATCGTCGCCAGGTCCGCGCTTGAACCGCGCGGGCCGGCCGGGTCCGGGGCCTGCTCGGTGTGCTGTCCCGGGTCGGAGGACAGAAGCAACAGGCCGTCGGAGGAGACGACGGCGACCGAGAGCAGGCCCGGTACCTCGTCCACCAGGTTCGTCAGCAGCCAGTGCAGGTTACGGGCCTCGGTGCTGAGTGCGCCGGGCTGGCTGGACACCGTCAACTGCGGGCCTCCTTGAGTGAGTCCCCCGGATCCGTGGATTCTTGCGAGGAGTGCGACGCGTTCCGGTCCTGTGCCGGGACGCGTCGCCGTTGCTCGGGTACGTCGGCGGGGGCGGCCGGTTCGTCGGTGGTTGCGGTGCGTGCGCCGGGGGTCTCGGACTCCGCGTCGCGGCGGCCCGCCTGCGCGCCCTGCCGGAAGCCGGCGAGACGGCGCCGCAGGTCCTCGGCGTCCAAGCCCCGGGGACGGCTGGGGGCCTGGCGGCTCGCGGGCGCGCTCACCTTGGGGGTGCGCTTGGGCAGGCCCTTGTCGGTGACGCGCTCGGACCCGGGACGGACGGGGGCGGGCTCGTCGACGGGGGGACGCTCGGCGCCGTGCGGGGGAGCCTGGCCGGGTGCCGGCTCCTCGTCCCGTACGGGGGCTTCGCGGCGTACGGTGCCCCCGTCACGTACGGGCGGCACGTCCTCACGTACGGGTGACATGTCGTCACGTACGGGTGACATGTCGTCACGTACGGGTGGCACGTCACGTACAGGCGCGTCGTCGCGTACGGGCTCGGCGGGGCGGCGGGGCGTCTCGTCCGCGGCGCGCTCGTGCGCCGCGCGCTCGTGCGCGTGGTCGTCGGGGACGGCGACGATGCGGGTGGGGCGCAGGCGGGCCGGGGTGTCGGTCCCGGGCGCGGGGAGGGTGAGTTCGAGGGTGGTCTCGACGAGACGCTCGGCCTCGTCCGGGCCGGTCGGCTCGCCCTGCTCACGCTCGGCGTCCCCGTCGCGCGCGGTACCGGGTTCCTGCGCCGCACGCGGCTCACGCACGCCGAAGGCCGCGGCGACCGGATCATCGCCGCCGAGCACGGGATCACGCTCGGAGCCGACCCATGTGCCACCGGCTTCCTCACCGGTTCCCTCTTCCCGTACGGACTCCCGCGCAGCCTCGCGTACGGGACCGCCCCCGGTGCCGGGCACGGACTCGACGCGGTCCACGTCGGAGCTGACCCCCGCGCCCGGCACGAGGGCGTCCCCGGCATCGGGCACGGAATCGGCGCGGACCTGCGCAGCGGTGGGTGCGGCGGTCGGGGAAAAGCCGGGCAGGGGCTCCGTCGCGGTGCGGCCCGGCAGGACGTTCGAGTTCGCCTCGGCCTCGGCGCCCGCCAGGTGGAGTTCGCCGGGGAGGTCCGTGCGGGGGATCCGCGGTGTGGGTGGGGCGGCTGGGGCGGGGGCCAGGAGGGGCTTGGGGAGCACGGTGACCGCGGTGGTGCCGAGCTTCGTGCCCTCGCGGAGCCGGACACGGACCCCGTGCCGGGCGGCGAGCCGGGCGACCACGTGGAGGCCGAGTCCGAGTCCCTCCTCGGAGCCGGTGTGCTGCTTCGCCGCCTCGCCGTCGTCAAGCATCGTGTTGACGGTGCGCAGGCGTTCGGGGGCGAGGCCGATGCCCTCGTCCTGGACGGAGAGCATGACCTCGCCGCTCTCCAGGAGCCAGCCGGAGATCTCGACCTGCGCGTCGGGCGGCGAGAACGACGTGGCGTTCTCGAGGAGTTCGGCGAGCAGGTGGCTCAGGTCGTCGGCGGCGAAGCCGGCGAGGTGCGCGTGCGGGGGCAGGGTGCCGATCCGGACGCGGTCGTAGCGTTCGATCTCGCTGACCGCGGCGCGGACGACATCGACCAGCGGGACCGGCCCGGGGTGCGCGTGCTTGTGCTCGGCGCCTGCGAGGACCAGCAGGTTCTCGCTGTGCCGGCGCATCACCGTGGCGAAGTGGTCGAGTTTGAAGAGCGTGGCGAGGCTCTCGGGGTCCTCCTCGCGCTCCTCCAGGCCTTCGATGACGGCGAGCTGCCGGTCGATCAGCCCGAGGGTGCGCAGCGCCAGGTTGACGAACGTGTGCTGCACGCTCTCCTCGGCCTGGTGCAGTTCGTCGCGCGCGGCGGCGAGTTCCTTGCGCAGCCCGGCCCGTTCGCGGGCCAGTTCCTCGCGCTCGCCGAGGAGGTGGCTGCGGTCGGCGTCCAGGACACCGGCCCTCTCCTGCAGCTTCGCGGTGCGCTCGTACAGCGCGTTGACGGACCGTACGACGGCGGCGAACTCGTCGTTGCGCCCGGTGAAGCGCACCGGCTCCGCCGCCGCCCCGCCCTCGCTCTCCGCGAGCCGCGCCGTGCCCAGGCGCAGTACGGCGAGCGGCCGGGTGAGCGTGCGCGCGACGGCGATGCAGACGCCGAGGGCCAGCAGCGCGAGCGCGCCGGCCAGCGCTATGCGCAGTTCCAGCGCGGTGACATCCTCGTCCCGCAGTTGCGTCAGGCGTTTGATGTGCTCGGTGGCGAGGGTGTTCTCGACGCTGCGGAGCTGGTCGATGCGGGCGGTGAGGGCGGTCGCGATCTTCTCGCTGTCGTAGCCGAGTTCGCGCTCGCTGAGGCTCGGCTTGTCGGTGAGGCGGGCGAGGTAGCGGTCCGCGTCGGCCACGTCGGGGCCGGTGACGGTGGTGTCGAGCTTGGCACGCTGGTCGGCGGGCGCGCTCGCGGTGAACGCGTCGAGCGCGGCCTCCTCGGCCCGGTGGGCCTGCTGCGCGGCGGCGGTCAGGGCGTCGCGCCGCTCGTCGTCCTCGCCGCGGACGACGGTGGTGCCGGAGAGCCCGGAGGGGGGCACCTCCCGCTCGAGCGAAGCCGAGAGTGGCGGAGGGTCGATCACGGTCTGCGGGGCGGTGCGCGGTGTGGCGTAGGCGGCGAGCAGCAGCCCCCGTACGGAGCCGGCCTCGGCGACGGCGCGGTCGAGGTCGGCGAGCGCGTGCCCGCCCGTTCCGGCGCGCGGGGGCAGCCGGTCGGCGAGCTCCTGGGTGCGGCGGTGCAGTGCTTCGAGCGCCTCGGTGTACGCGGTGTGCACCTCAAGGGCGGAGTCCTTGCCGGTGCGGGCGTGTTCGCGTACGCCGGCGAAGGCGGCCAGGTCGCCCTGCAGGCCATCGGGTGCCTCGTCGCGGAGTTCGGCGATCTGCCGGTCGACGCGTGCGGCGGACTCGGGGCGCTCGCCCTCGGGGCGGCCCGCAGCGGCGTACGCGGTGAACTCGTCGCGCTCGTCGGTCAGGGCGTGCGCGAGGGCGGTGGTCTGCCGGGTCAGCTTGGCGAGGTCAAGCAGGCGCTGGGTGTCGGCCACTTGGGAGGAGGCACCGAGCACGGCGGGGGTGCCCGCTCCGGCGACCGCGGCGGTGACCACCGCGACGGCGGCGATCAGCCGGCTGCGCACCCGAACTGTCCGGCCTGGTCCGGCCTCACCAGGCCGCTTTTTCTGCACCGGTGCTCGCATCCTCGTTGTTGCTCTCGGTGTTCTTGTTGTGCTGCTCTTGCTTGTGGTGACCCTCGTGTGGTGACCCGTGTGGTGACCCTTCCAGCGCGCCCGCGCGGCGAACGACCGCAGCCGGGCGGGGCCACCCGAAGGAGTGAACCCCGCCGGGAGTTGAGGGATCAAGTTCCGCTTCGGTATCGCTACGGGCCCGGTCGGGGCGCCGGTTGGACGCCGGGCCCGGGCTTTGGCAGGATGCCCGCCGCCTCGGCGGCCGGAGGTATGGTCCAGGCCAACTCCCCAGCCGCTCCCGCCCTGTGAAGGTGCTCTGCACAGTCGTGCAGACTGCGCACATGCGCGTCGAACTTGCCACGGAACCCGGCAGCCCCCACCGCCCCAACGAGGACTTCGTCTCCGTCTCGCTGCCCGCCTCCGGACTGGGCGGCACGCTGGTCGTCCTGGACGGTGTGACACCGCCGGACGGGGACGACGGTTGTGTGCACGACGTGCCGTGGTTCGTGGCCCGGCTGGGCGGGGCGCTGGGTGAACTGTCCGTTTCGCGGCGGGATATGGGCCTGGCCGAGATCCTCTCCCGGGCGATCGCACGCACCGCCGACACGCACCGTGACGCGTGTGAGCTTTCTCACCCCCGCACCCCTCAGGCGACGGTGGTTCTGGCGCGTTGGGGGGCCGAGCGGGTCGAGTACCTGGTCCTGTCCGACTCGGTCCTCCTCGCCGAGTCCCCGGCCGGCGAGGTCTCCGTGGTCGCCGACGACCGGCTCGACCGGCTGCCCGAGCGGGTCACGCGGGCGCGGGAGGCGGTGCACGCGCTCCCGGAAGCCTCCCCGGGGCGGGCCGAGGCGGTAAGGGCCTATGTGACGGCGGTGGAGTCGTGCCGCAACACCGAGGGCGGCTTCTTCACGGCGGCCGCCGACCCCTCGGTGGCGTCCCGCGCGGTCACGGGCTCCTGGGCGCGCACGGAGGTACGCACCCTCGTGGGGCTCACGGACGGGGCCGGCCGCTGGGTCGACTCCTTCGGCGAGGGCGACTGGACGGACTGCTTCCGCTTCCTGCGCAAAGCGGGGCCACAGGGGCTCGTGGACCGGGTGCGCGAGCTCGAGCGGGCGCGGGAATCGGAGCTGGAGCGGGCGCGGCAGTCGGAGCCGGAGCGGTCGGGGGCGGCTCCAGGAGGCGTACGGGGGCGGAGCAAGGCGCATGACGATGCGACGGTGGTGTGGGCGGAACTGTGAGCGGCCCGCGCCAGGCGGCGGAACTCGACCGCTCCCCGCGTCAGCGGCATGACCCGCCGGACACCCCCTAGTGGTCCCCCGCCGCGTTCAACTGCCGCAGCAGCCGGGCCAGTTCCGCGACCTCCGCCCGGTCCCAGCCGGCCAGCTGGCGCACGTAGCGCTCCCGGCGTGCGCCCCGGACCGTGAGGAAGCGCTGCCGGCCGTCGTCGGTGAGCCGCAGCAGGGCCGCCCGGCCGTCGGCCGGATCGGGCTCGCGGGCCACCAGGCCGAGCACCTCCAGCGCCCGCAGCTGGCGGCTCATCGTGGCCTTGCCGACGCCGAAGTAGGCGGCAAGCTCCGTGGCCCGCTGCGGGCCGCCCTCCTCCAGGCGTACGAGCAGGCCGTACGCGGCCGGTTCGAGGTCGGGGTGGACCGCGCGCGCCATCTCGCCGGAGCTGGCACGGGCCCGCCGCAGGAACACCGTCAACTCACGTTCCAGAGCAAGGAATTCCTGGTCCACACCCATCTCCCGCGCGTGAGGTTCTGCGGTGTCGTCGCCGCGGTCGTGCACTTCAGCGGCCATCGAACACTTTCCGAATGCTGAAAACTTCTGCCCACCACGACCCGTTGCCGCAGCTGGACCAGTATTTCGCAGGAGTAGACCAACGGCAGCCCCAAGCCCCCCTTCCCACCCGTACGTCACCCTGCGTAACTTCACTTCACACGATGCGGCGACGCTCCGCGTCGCGGGGACAGGATGCAATTCCTCCCAGGGGTGAACCCCTGGGGTTCCTCGCAAGAATCACGCTGAACCGCTACAAGTACCGCACCGGCCGCGATGCGGTGATCTACACGGCCACCAGCTGGTGGAAGCAGTGCACCGGCAACTACGGCGGCTTCGGCTCCACCAACCCGCTGTGGATCGCGCGCTACAGCAGCACCCCCGGCGAGCTGCCGGCCGGCTGGGCCTACCGCACGATGTGGCAGTACACCTCCTCCGGTCCGATCGTGGGCGACCACAACAAGTTCAACGGGGCGCTGGACCGGGTGATCGCGCTCGCCAACGGCTGATCCGGCCGTCCCGTACCGGACAGCTGATCCGGCCGTCCCGTACCGCACGAGGAGGCCCGGCCGTCCGTGGGAGACGCTGACTCTGTCGGGGATCTTGAGGATCCCCGGCGGGGCAGCGTGATCAACGGGCA
>NZ_JBLMKT010000180.1:0-221 GCF_047779955.1 Streptomyces lothianensis
GAGCGCCGCCTCACCCGTGGACACAGCCGCATCGAACAGACCCAGGCCCTCATCGACCGAGAGGAGAGGTATCCCTCCGCGCTGCATGCGGGCGATGTCTGCCGCGTTCAGTCGGTCTGCCATGCCGCTGTCGGCCCAGGGGCCCCAGGCGAGGGAGGTGGCGGGCAGGCCGGTGGTGTGGCGGTGGTGGGCGAGGGCGTCGAGGAAGGCGTTGGCGGCGG
>NZ_JBLMKT010000181.1:0-221 GCF_047779955.1 Streptomyces lothianensis
CGCCGCCTGGAACCTCCACGAACTCACCCGCCACCACCACGAACTCACCGAATTCGTTCTCTTCTCCGGTGGCGCGGGGACCTTCGGCGGTCCCGGCCAGGGGAACTACGCGGCAGCCAATGTCTTCCTGGACGAGCTGGCGCGTCACCGGCAGGCGCTCGGCCTGCCCGGACAGGCCGTCGCCTGGGGCATGTGGGAAGAACGCAGCGCCATGACCGCGC
>NZ_JBLMKT010000182.1:0-219 GCF_047779955.1 Streptomyces lothianensis
TGACCGGTACTAATAGGCCGAGGGCTTGTCCTCAGTTGCTCGCGTCCACTGTGTTAGTTCTGAAGTAACGAACAGCTGTTGCCGGCTGAACAGTTCCTCAATTGAAGAGTGTGCTTGTTCGCTGCCCTGTTCATGCTCCGGAATTCTCGGAGCTACTTGAAAGGGTTTCGGTGGTCATAGCGTGAGGGAAACGCCCGGTTACATTCCGAACCCGGAAGC
>NZ_JBLMKT010000183.1:0-217 GCF_047779955.1 Streptomyces lothianensis
ACCGTCTGCCAGTCGATGCTCACGCCGTGGCAGTGGGCTTCGGCGAGGGAGGTGACGATGCGGTCCGGGCCGCCCTCGTCGCGGCGGAGGGTGCCGAGCGCGGTGGCGGTTGCTTCGGCGTCCTCGATGGTGCCCTGCAGGCCCAGGGACAGGACCGGGTGCGGGCTGACTTCGATGAAGACGGTGTGGCCGTCGGCGAGGGCGGTGCGGGTGGCCT
>NZ_JBLMKT010000184.1:0-217 GCF_047779955.1 Streptomyces lothianensis
AGGTGGGCAGACCGACACGCCGGGCGCCGGTGCCCGCGTAGTAGGCCGACCAGTCGACCGTGGTGCCGTGAGCGTGGAGCTCGGCAAGCGCGGTGACGACCGCTTCGGTTTCGGGGCGGTTCTTGCGCAGCGCCGGGACGAAGACGGTGTCCGTTTCGGTGCTGGTGGTGTCCTGGGCCATGGCGGACAGGACACCGCCGGGGCCGAGTTCGAGGTA
>NZ_JBLMKT010000185.1:0-217 GCF_047779955.1 Streptomyces lothianensis
ACCTCCGTACCGAGGGCGGTGAGTTCCTCGTGAAGTTCCCTCGCGCCGGGGGCGTTCATGCCCCGTCGGCTGGTGAGGACGACGTGTTCGGCGCCGTGGGTCGCGGCCCAGCGGGCGACGTGTGCGCCCAGGCCGCCGGTGCCGCCGGTGACCAGGACCGTGCCCCGGACCTGCCAGGAGGTGTCGGCACCGCCCGGGGCCGTCGCCCGTACGACTC
>NZ_JBLMKT010000186.1:0-217 GCF_047779955.1 Streptomyces lothianensis
CGGGTGCAGCGGGCGCGGTGGTGCCAGTCGGGGCCGGGCTGAAGAAGGCCGAGGGCAGGGACGTCCACCGCGGCGTCTTGGGCAAGGTCTGTGAGCCGGTGGCCGAAGGAATTGCTGAACAACAGGAAGTGATCTTGCGCCTGCTCTGAGCGGCGGAAGCAGAGAGCCGTGCGCAGCACGGGGCGGGCGCGGGGCGGAACAGCGTAGACCGCGGCGG
>NZ_JBLMKT010000187.1:0-214 GCF_047779955.1 Streptomyces lothianensis
GTGAGGCGGTGCGTTTCGCGGACGGCATCGGACACCTGGAATCCCAGGGCGTCACCACCTACCTCGAACTCGGCCCGGGCGGAGTCCTCTCCGCCATGGCGCAGGCCTCTGTCACCGACGCGGTGTTCGTCCCGGCGCTCCGCAAGGACCGCCCGGAGGCGGACGCGGTCGTCACGGCCCTCGCTGAACTCCACACCCACGGCACCCAGGTCGA
>NZ_JBLMKT010000188.1:0-210 GCF_047779955.1 Streptomyces lothianensis
TGAACAGCGACACATCCTCGCCCGCCAGCGCCACCGAACCCACCAACAACGGGTGCTCGGCCGCACTCATACCGATGCCTGCCAGATCGGCAGCCGGTATCAAATTCTTGGGCCAGTAGTGCTGGTGGTCGAAGGCGTAGGTGGGCAGATCGACGCGCCGGGCGCCGGTTCCTGCGTAGTACGTCGTCCAGTCGACCTGGGTGCCGTGGG
>NZ_JBLMKT010000189.1:0-210 GCF_047779955.1 Streptomyces lothianensis
ATCAGTTCGGTGGCTGTCGCGAGCACCAGCCGCGCCCCCGACAGCAGCGCCATGAAGACCTCGGACGCGGCGGCGTCGAAGCTCGGTGAAGCGAACTGCAGCACACGGCTGTCCGCGGTCACACCGAACCGTTCGATCTGTCCCGCGGCCAGCGAGGCGATGCCCGTGTGGGTGACGACGACGCCCTTGGGGCGGCCGGTCGAGCCGGAG
>NZ_JBLMKT010000021.1:0-119138 GCF_047779955.1 Streptomyces lothianensis
GTTCCTGTGTCGGGGTTCCTGTGTCGGGGTTCCTGTGTCGGGGTTCCTGTGTCGGGGTTCCTGTGTCGGCGGCGGATGTCAGTGGGCGGTGGTATTCCTGGCCCGGACTCAGCCCCAGGGAGATGAAGGAGAAAGCAGCATGGCAGTGCAGCGGATGGACAATGTCGGCATCGTCGTCGAGGACATGGATGCCGCCGTCGCGTACTTCCTCGAACTCGGGCTGGAGCTGGAGGGAAGGGCGGAGGTCTCGGGGGAGGTCGCCGACAAGTGCACCGGGCTGGACGGGGTGCGCTGTGAGATCGCGATGCTCCGGACCCCGGACGCGAACAGCCGGCTCGAACTGGCGAAGTACCGCAGCCCCGCGGCCGGCCGGGATGAGCCGCGGGACCGGCCGCACAACATCCTGGGCATGCACCGGGTGATGTTCGCCGTCGACGACTTGGAGGCCACGGTCGCCCGGCTGCGTCCGCACGGGGCCGAACTCCTTGGTGAGATCGCCCGGTTCGAGGACAGTTATCTACTCTGTTACGTCCGGGGGCCGGAGGGGATCATCGTCGGATTGGCCCAGGAGCTGGGTTCGTAGCGGTCGGGCAGGCCTCCGGGTCCGGTGCGCGGGCGCGCAGGTGCGGGGCGGGGGAGCGGGTGCTACGCCGGTTCGACCGGGAGCCACAGTTCGCAGGTCGCCGTGGTGAAGTCGGCCGCGCGTTCGAGGATCGCGACGATCGACGGGCCCGGGCGCAGGCGCCAGGGGTTGGACGGGAACCATTCCGTGGCGGTGGCCGCCCAGGTGGTCTGCAAGGCCTGCGGGTGAGGGCCCGACGTGCGGAAGACCGCCCACCTGCCGGCCGGGACCTCGATCGTGTCGAGGCCCGCGGGGACATCGCTGTCCGAGGAGAGCGCGACACCGTGGAGGTAGGTGAGTTCGGTGCCTTCCTCCGCATCGGGTTCCACCTCGTCGGTGACCTGCAGCAGGCCCGCTGGTTCGGTGTCGCTGAGCGCCTTCAGGCGGGCGTGCTCCTCGGGCGGCAGGGCGGCGATGTGCTCCTGGATGTGTGGGTTGACGCCCTCGTGGATCAGCGGGACGCGGGCCGCGTGGCCGGTCAGGCGGAATGCGGGGCGGTCGGTGAGGCGGGTGTCCATGGGGACGCTCCCTTGAACGGTCAGGTGGAACCTGAGCTGCGGTTGGCTGCGAAGGGGGCCTCCGTCGCGGCGTACCTCGCCGGGCCCGGCGCCGTGCACGGCGCGGAACGCGCGCCCGAACGCCTCGGCCGATCCGTATCCGTACCGGACCGCGATGCCGAGCAGATCGCTCCCGCCGCGGACCACCTCCGCGGCGGCGACCGTCATACGGCGCCGGCGCACGTACTCCGAGAGCGGCATGCCGGCCAGTGAGGAGAACATGCGGCGCAGGTGGTAGTCGGTCGTGCCGAGCTCGCCGGCCAGGCCGGGGACGTCGAGTTCCTCCGTGAGGTGCTGTTCGACGAGCTCGACCAGCCGGTTGAGTGCCGAGATCACGAAGCCTCCTTACGCTCTCCACCCTGCCGGGCGCGACCGCGCCCGCACCCGATCTTCGCGGTCCGCTCCGATCATGCGCTGCGACGGCGCGTCCGGTGCGCGTCACGCGGCCACGGTCGCCACGGCCAGTCCCGCCATCAGCGCGCTCGATCCCAGCGCCGTCAGCAACCGCCCCCGTCGGCCCGTCAGGGCCCGGCCGAGCAGCGCTCCCCCGCCGGCGAGCAGCAGCTGCCAGCTCGCGGACGCGGTGAAGGCGGCGAGGACGAAGACGGTCCGCTGCACCGCGCCCGCCGGGGAGCCCGGCCCCGGGCCGAGGACCAGGGCGGTGAAGTAGACGACCGTCACCGGGTTGAGCAGGGTTATGCCGAGAAGGGTCGCGTAGGTGCGGAGGGCGGTGTGGTCGGTGGGAGCGGTGGGGCCGGTAGGCGCGGTGGGGATGGTGGGGTTGGTGGGAATGGTGGGGTCGGTGAGGTCGGTGAGGTCGGTGGCTGGTCCGAGTGCCGTGGGGGACGTGGGCTCGCGTGCGGCTCCGCAGGCCGGGGCCGTGGTGCGGTGGTGGCGGATCGCGGTGACCGATCCTCGTACCGCCAGAGCCAGCAGGACGACCACCGAGACCCAGCGCAGCAGGCTTGCCGCCGAGGCGAGCAGCGGGGCGAGTGCGGTGCCGCCGACCACGGCGGTCAGGGCGTAGAGGCCGTCCGCGCTCGCCACGCCGAGAGCGCCCGCGGCGCCGGTGCGCAGGGAGGTGCGGGCGGTGAGCGCCACGAGATACGTGGCGACCGCGCCGACCGGGACGGCGATGCCGTACCCGGCGAACAGCCCCGCGACCAGGGCCGCCGTCATACGAGCGGCGGTCGGAGCCTCCAGGGGCGGCCGGGCTGCTGCTGCGCGCGCACCGGGAGGGTGGCGGGCAGGGGCGGGACGGCGACGTGGGTGCGGAGGGGTGTCATGCGGGGATCGTGCCGGGCGGGCGGCGGGACGGGCAAGCGGATTCCGCGCCACCCGAAGGGCTCGGCAGCGCTTCCGGGCCCCTCCCCGCCGCCCGCCGGGCTCAGCAGCGCTTCCCGTCCTCCGGGACCTTCCCCTCCAGGAGGTACCGGTTGATCGCCGTGTCGATGCATGTGCTGCCGCGTCCGTACGCCGTGTGCCCGTCGCCGTCGTACGTGAGCAGCGTGCCGGTGGCGAGCTGGTCGGCCAGGGATTCGGCCCACTTGTACGGGGTGGCGGGATCGCGGGTCGTACCGACGACCAGGAGCGGCGCGGCGCCCTCCGCCGCGATGCGGTGGGCCGAGCCCGTGGCCTTCTCCGGCCAGGAACCGCAGGTCAGGCCCGCCCAGGCGAGGCCCGCGCCGAATACCGGCGAGGCCTTCTCGAAGTCGGGCAGCGCCTCCTCCACCTCCTGCGGGGTGGTGAACGCTGCGGGCAGGTCGAGGCAGTTGACGGCGGCGTTGGCGAACATGATGTTGCCGTACGTCCCGTCCGGTTCCCGCTCGTAGTAGCTGTCCGAGAGCATCAGCAGCCCGGTGCCGTCGCCGTCCTCGATCGCCGAGGCGAGCGCGTCGCGCAGCTGCGGCCAGGCGCCCTCGTCGTACATCGCGGCGATCACGCCGGTCGTCGCGAGGGACTCGCCGAGCTCGCGGCCGCCCTCCCCGGCGGGAAGCCCTTCCGCGGCGGGGATCGGCTTCTCGTCCAGCTGCCGGAAGAACGCCGAGAGCCGGCGCCCCGCCTCCGCCTCGTCGGCCGTGCCCAGCGGGCAGTCCGGCTGGGCGACGCAGTCCTTCGCGAAGGACCGGAAGGCGGTCTCGAAACCGGCGGTCTGGCCGAGGTTCAGCTGCCGCGCGGTCAGCGAGGGGTCCATCGCGCCGTCGAGCACGAGCCGGCCGGTGCGCTCGGGGAAGAGTTCGGCGTACGTGGCGCCGAGGAAAGTGCCGTAGGAGGCGCCGACGTAGTGCAGCTTCTCGTCGCCGAGCACCCCGCGCAGCAGGTCCATGTCGCGGGCCGCCTCGACCGTGGAGACATACGGGAGGACCTCGGCCGAGTGCTCCTCGCAGCCCTGCGCGAACTTCTCGTAGGCGGCGGCCAGTTGCTCCTGCTCGGCGGCGTCGTCCGGGGTGACGTCCGTCTGCGTGTACGCGTCCATCTCCTCGCCGTCGAGGCATTCGACGGGTTCGCTGCGGGCCACGCCCCGCGGGTCGAGGCCGACCATGTCGTAGCGGGCCCGGACCGGCTCGGGATAGCCGATGCCCGCGTACGCCTGCAGGTACTGGATCGCCGAGCCGCCGGGCCCGCCCGGGTTGACGAGGAGGGAGCCGATGCGCCTGCCGGGGCCCGTGGCCTTCTTGCGGGAGACCGCCAGCTTGATCTCGCCCTCGTCCGGCTTCGCGTAGTCGAGCGGGGCGCGGAGCGTGCCGCACTCGAAACCGGGGACGCCGCACTCGCGCCACGTCAACTTCTGTGCGTAGTACGGCTCGAGGGCCTCCTCGGCCTCGGCATCGAGGGAAGGACGGGGGGCCGGGCCGGGCGAACTCCCCCCGGAACAGCCGGAGACGATCAGCCCCGCCACGAGCAGTGTGGCGGCGGTACGGGCGAGGGGGGCGATGGTGCGCATCCACCGAGGGTAGCGGGGTGATTGCGCTACGGAGTCACTTCGGCTCGCTCGGCCTGCGCGCAGGGCGGGGCCCGCTCGGCCCGTTCGCAGGGCGGGGGGCCGCTCGGACCGCCCGTAAGGCCATGGTCCGCTCAGCCCGCCCGTAGGGCCATGGTCATCGCCTCCACCGCGAGCAGCGGGGCCACATTGCTCTCCAGGGCCTCGCGGCAGGCGGCGATCGCCTCGATACGACGCAGAGTCGACTCCGGCGAGGAGCCGCGGGCCAGACGCTCGAGGCTGTCGCGCCGGTCGAGATTGGCGAGGGCCACCTGGGAGCCGAGCTGCAGGGCGAGGACATCCCGGTAGAAGGCCGTGAGATCGGTGAGCGCGAGATCGAGGGTGTCGCGCTGAGTACGGGTACGGCGGCGCTTCTGCTTGTCCTCCAGGTCCTTCATCACGCCCGCCGTACCGCGCGGCATCCGCCCGCCCTGCGCCGCGCCGAGCGCCGCCCGCAGCTCCTCGGTCTCCTTGGTGTCGACCTCCTCGGCCAGCTGCTTCGCGTCCTCCGCCGCGGAGTCGATCAGCTCCTGCGCCGCCCTGAGGGCGCCGCCGATCTCCTCGACCCGCAGCGGCAGCCGGAGCACGGCGGCCCGCCGCTCCCGCGCCCGCTCGTCGGTCGCGAGCCTGCGCGCCCGGCCGATGTGCCCCTGCGTGGCCTGGGCGGCAGCGGCGGCGGCCGACGGTTCGATGCCGTCGCGCCGTACGAGGACATCGGCCACCGCGGCCACCGGCGGGGTGCGCAGCGTGAGGTGGCGGCAGCGGGAACGGATCGTGGGCAGCACGTCCTCCTGGGAGGGGGCGCAGAGCAGCCAGACCGTGCGCGGGGCGGGCTCCTCCACGGCCTTGAGCAACACGTTGCCCGCGCCCTCGGTGAGGCGGTCGGCGTCCTCCAGGACGATCACCTGCCAGCGGCCGCCGGCCGGGGACATCTGCGCGCGGCGGACCAGGTCGCGGGTCTCCTTCACGCCGATGCTGAGGAGGTCGGTGCGGATGACCTCCACATCGGCGTGGGTGCCCACGAGGGCGGTGTGGCAGCCGTCGCAGAACCCGCAGCCCGGGATGCCGCCCAGGGCCCGGTCCGGGCTCACGCACTGCAGGGCGGCGGCAAAGGCGCGGGCGGCGGTGGAACGGCCGGATCCCGGGGGGCCGGTGAACAGCCAGGCGTGCGTCATCTTCGAGCTCGACGGGAGCTCGGTGCCGTCGGCTGCGCGGGTCACGTACGTGTCGGCGTCGCGTGCGGCGGCGGCGAGCTGCTCGGTGACGCGCTCCTGGCCCACGAGGTCGTCCCATACGGGCATGGGGTGCGCCCTTTCTCTTTCGGCCGGCCCCTCGGAAGGCCGACCGGTTTGCGCCCTGCGGGTCCATTGTGTCCGAGGGGACTGACAACTGGTCGGGGACGGGCCGGCCGGGGAGCAGGACCGGGCCCGGCCTCGAACCCCAGCCGCAGCCCCGCGACACAGCGACCCCGCGGCTCAGCGACCCCGCGACCCCGCGGCTCAGCGGCTCAGCGGCGCCGATCGTCCGGACCGTCCTCCTCGCGGTCACCCAGGAGTTCGTCGGCCAGGGACGGGAGGTCGTCGAGCGGGGTCTCCTCCGCCCAGTCCGAGCGCGGGCGCCTGCGCGGCCTGCCCGACTCGTCGACCTGGGGGATCTCCCTCGTGCGGTCCTCGGCACCCGCCGCCTGCTCCTCGCGGAACAGGCCCGGCGGTACGCGGTCGGCCGGGCTGTCGCCCGGTGCGGGAGCGGGGGCGTCCTCACCTGCGGGCGCGGGCTCGTCCCGTACGGGCGGAAGGACCGCGGTCTCGTCCACGGCCGACGGCGGGGGCGTGACGAGCGGTGTCGTCACGGTGGTCTCCTCCGAGCCCTTCACGATCGGCGTCGGAACGGTTGTCTCGGAGTCGGACTCCGGGGTGGCCGACGCAGCCGAGGCCGACGAGGCCGCCTCCGCGGCCGCCGCCTCGGCAGCCGCCGCCTTCCGGGCCGCCTCCGCCCTGACCAGCGCCTCCTCCGCCTTCCGCTGCTTGTCGAGGCGTCGCTCCTCCGCCTCCGCGCGCAGCCGGGCCTCCTCCGCGGCCTCCCTGCGGCGGCGCTCCTCCTCCGCGGCGCGCAGCTGTTCCTCGGCCTCGCGCCGGCGGCGCTCCTCCTCGGCGGCGCGGCGGGCTTCCTCGGCGCGCAGGCGCGCCTCCTCCGCCTGGCGTTCCTCCTCCTGGCGCCGTGCCTCCTCCAGTTCGCGGCGCTTGCGCTCCTCCTCCTCGGCGCGCAGCCGGGCGAGCTGTTCCTGACGCTCCCGCTCCTTGCGTTCCTCCTCGGCCTTGCGCGCGGCCTCTTCCTCGGCGCGTCGGCGCGCCTCCTCCTCGGCCGCCTTGCGGGCTGCTTCCTGGGCCTGCTTCTCGGCTTCGGACAGCGGCAGCATCTGGTCGAGCCGGTGGCGTACGACGGTGGTGACGGCCTCGGGTTCCTGCGCCGCGTCGACGACGAGATAGCGCCCGGGGTCGGCGGAGGCGAGGGTGAGGAATCCGGCCCGTACGCGGGCGTGGAATTCGGCGGGCTCGGATTCGAGGCGGTCCGGCGCCTCGGTGAAGCGCTCGCGTGCGGCTTCGGGCGAGACGTCGAGCAGCACGGTCAGCTGCGGTACGAGCCCGTCGGTCGCCCAGCGCGAGATGCGGGCGATCTCGGTCGGCGAGAGGTCGCGTCCGGCGCCCTGGTAGGCGACGGAGGAGTCGATGTAGCGGTCGCTGATGACGACGGCGCCTCGTTCGAGGGCGGGGCGGACCACCGTGTCGACGTGTTCGGCGCGGTCGGCCGCGTACAGGAGTGCTTCCGCGCGGTGCGAGAGACCGGCGCTCGATACGTCGAGCAGGATCGAGCGCAGCCGCTTGCCGACCGGGGTCGCACCGGGTTCGCGGGTGAGCACGACCTCGTGGCCCTTAGCGCGGATCCATTCGGCGAGCGCCTCGGCCTGGGTGGACTTGCCCGCGCCGTCGCCGCCTTCGAGGGCGATGAAGAAGCCCGTGGCGGAGGGCGCCTGGGCGGGTTCGGCGCCGCGCAGCGCGTCGGTCAGGTCGCGGCGCAGCGGGACGCCGGAGCGGTCGTCGGTCTTGGCGAGCACCAGGGCGGCGACCGGCAGGAGCAGCGCGCCGGCCAGCATCAGCAGGAAGGCGGCGCCGCCGTGCGCGAAGACGAACTTGCCGCTTTCGAGGCGGTGCTCCCCGATCAGACCGGCCAGCACCGGCGCGATGATCGCGGAGAGGGCGATCACGAGTCGTACGACGGCCTGCAGATGCTCGGTCGTGCGGGTGCGGCGGTAGTCCTCGACCTCCAGGTCGAGCAGGGCGTGCCCGGTGTTCGCGGCGATTCCGGCGGCCGTGCCCGCGAGGCCGAGCAGGAGCAGGACAGTGGTCTGGTCGGGTACGAGTCCGGCCGCGAGCAGCGCGATGCCGGTCGACGCGAGGGCCAGGGCGAGCAGCCGGCGGCGCGAGAGGACGGGCAGCACGGAGGGTGCGATCCGGATACCGAGGGCGGTGCCCGCGGTCAGCGCGGTCACGAAGATCCCGAAGAGGACGGGTCCGCCGCCCAGGTCCCCGGCGTGCAGCACCGAGACGGCAACGGCGGCCGCGATGACCGCCGCCACCGAGGCGCAGGCGAAGACGAGCAGCGGGATCGCGCCGGTGCGGCCCTTGTCGACGCCGGAGCCGGTGCGCGGCCGCCGCAGCCCTTCGAGCGGGGAACGGGCGCGCGGGGTCCGCGTGTCCGGGAGCTCCAGGAAGTAGACGACGGACAGCGAGGCGGCGAAAAGCCCGGCCGCGACATACGAGGCGAGCGCGGCCTGGTGCTGCTCGAACCACAGCACACCGGCGCCGATCAGGTTCCCGACCAGGGTGGTGGCGATCAGGGCGAGCGCGCCGACGGGCAGCGCGATGAAGCCCGTACGCAGGGAGAGGCGGCGCAGTGCGTCGGTGTGGTCCGGCAGCGGGCGCACCGTCGCGCCCTCCAGCGGGGGCGCGGGCAGCAGCGCGGGCGCGGCACTCTCCCGGGCGACGGACCAGAACCGCTCGGCCACACCGACCACGAACGCAGTCACGAGCAGCACGGCCAGTGCGTTGTCCGGGGTCCAGTCGATCCACAGCGGGGCGATGATCAGCAGCGCGGCGCGCAGGGCGTCCGCCACGACCATGGTCCAGCGGCGGTCGAGCGGTCCGCCCTCCCGCTTCCCGCCGCCGCCCTTGTCCGCGGCCGGCTTCGGGCCCGCGGCGGTGAGCGCGGTCAGCGGGCCGAGCAGGACCGCGCCGAACAGCAGCGTGGCGAGGATCCGTACCGCGAAGACGGCGGTGACGGCGAAGGCGAGCCCGCGGTAACCGCCGCCGAAGGCCTGCTCCGCCCCCGCGGCCTGCACCGTGAGCAGCACGAGAACGAGCAGCGCGAGCGCATCCCCGATCCCGCCCACGAGCTGCGCGCTCCACAGGCGCTTCAGCGGAGGGTGGCGAAGCAGCGCACGCACCGCGCGCTCACGGGAGTCGGCGACCAGGGCGGCATCGGAGTCGTCTCGGGTCATCCGCCCAGCCTATCCGGACCCACGGACACCCCGCGGGCCCTCCCGAACAAAGGTCCGCCCCCTCGCCGTCGTACGGGAGGGGGCGGACCGAAGGCGCGTGTACGAGCTCACTCCTCGGCCGAAGCCCCGGCCGCCTTCTTGGCCGGAGCCTTCTTCGCAGCCGTCGTCTTCTTGGCAGCGGTCTTCTTCGCCGCCGAAGCCGTCGTCTTCTTGGCGGCCGTCTTCTTCGCGGCCGTCTTCTTCGCGGCCGTCTTCTTCGCGGCGGTCTTCTTCGCGGCGGTCTTCTTGGCCGGGGCCTTCTTGGCCGCCTTCTTCGCGGTCTTCTTCGCCGGCCCCTTGGCCCGCTTCTCGGCGAGCAGCTCGTAGCCGCGCTCGGCGGTGATCGACTCCACGGAGTCGGCCGCCCGCAGCGTCGCGTTCGTCTCGCCGTCCGTCACGTACGGCCCGAAGCGCCCGTCCTTGACGACCACCGGCTTGCCGGAGACCGGGTCCTCGCCCAGCTCCTTGAGCGGCGGCTTCGCGGCGGCCCGGCCGCGTACCTTCGGCTTGGAGTAGATCTCGAGCGCCTCGTCGAGGGTGATCGAGAAGATCTGCTCCTCGGCCTCCAGCGAGCGCGAGTCGGTGCCCTTCTTCAGATACGGACCGTAGCGCCCGTTCTGCGCGGTGATCTCGACGCCTTCGGCATCCGTGCCGACCACCCGCGGCAGCGACATCAGCGCGAGCGCGTCGTCGAGCGTCACCGTATCCAGGGACATCGTCTTGAAGAGCGAGGCGGTCCGCGGCTTCACCGCGTTCTTGCCGGTCTTCGGCGTGCCTTCCGGCAGGATCTCGGTCACATACGGCCCGTAGCGACCGTCCTTGGCGACGATCTCGCGGCCGGTCGCCGGGTCGGTGCCGAGCGCGAAGTCACCGCTCGGCTTGGCGAGCAGCTCCTCGGCGAACTCGACGGTCAGCTCGTCGGGCGCGAGATCCTCGGGGACGTCCGCGCGCTGGTGGCCCTCGGCGCCCTTCTCGCCCCGCTCGATGTACGGGCCGTAGCGGCCGACGCGCAGCATGATGTCGTTGCCGACGGGGAACGAGGAGATCTCCCGGGCGTCGATCGCGCCCAGATCGGTCACCAGTTCCTTGAGGCCGCCGAGGTGGTCGCCGTCGCCGTTGCCGGCGTCCGAGGCGGCGCCGGTGGCATCGCCCTCGCCGAAGTAGAAGCGCCGCAGCCACGGCACGGCCTGCGCCTCGCCGCGGGCGATCCGGTCGAGGTCGTCCTCCATCCTGGCGGTGAAGTCGTAGTCGACGAGCCGCCCGAAGTGCTTCTCCAGGAGGTTGACCACGGCGAAGCTCAGGAAAGACGGCACGAGGGCCGTGCCCTTCTTGAAGACATAGCCGCGGTCGAGGATCGTGCCGATGATCGAGGCATACGTGGACGGGCGGCCGATCTCGCGCTCTTCCAGCTCCTTGACCAGGGAGGCCTCGGTGTAGCGGGCGGGCGGCTTGGTGGCGTGGCCGTCGACGGACATCGCGTCGCCGGTCAGCGGGTCGCCCTCGGCGACCTGCGGGAGGCGGCGCTCGCGGTCGTCCAGCTCGGCGTTCGGATCGTCCGCGCCCTCCACGTACGCCTTCAGGAAGCCGTGGAAGGTGATCGTCTTGCCGGAGGCGCTGAATTCGGCGTCGCGGCCGTCGGCGGCGGTGCCGCCGATCTTGACCGTGACCGAGTTGCCGGTCGCGTCCTTCATCTGGGAGGCAACGGTGCGCTTCCAGATCAGCTCGTAGAGCCGGAACTGCTCGCCGGTCAGACCCGTCTCGGCTGGCGTGCGGAAGCGGTCGCCGGAGGGGCGGATCGCCTCGTGCGCCTCCTGCGCGTTCTTGACCTTCCCGGCGTACGTGCGGGGCTTGTCCGGCAGGTAGTCGGCGCCGTACAGCTGGGTGACCTGGGCGCGGGCGGCCGCCACGGCGGTGTCGGACAGCGTCGTGGAGTCCGTACGCATGTAGGTGATGAAGCCGTTCTCGTACAGCTTCTGTGCCACCTGCATCGTGGCCTTCGCACCGAAGCCCAGCTTGCGCGAGGCCTCCTGCTGCAGGGTTGTCGTACGGAACGGGGCGTAAGGCGAGCGGCGGTACGGCTTGGACTCGACCGAGCGGACCGCGAACCGCGTGTCCTCCAGCGCGGCGGCGAGCGCGCGGGCGTTCGCCTCGTCCAAGTGGAGCGTGTTCGCGCTCTTGAGCTGACCGACGGAGTCGAAGTCACGGCCCTGCGCGACGCGCTTGCCGTCGACCGTGGTCAGCCGGGCGGTCAGCTGCGCGGGATCGGAGGCGCCCGCCCGTCGCCCGCCACCACCCTCAAACGAAGTCGCTTCGCTCCCCTGCATTCCGCCGCGGCCGGTGCCGAAGGTGCCGGTCAGATCCCAGTACTCGGCGGAGCGGAAGGCCATACGGTCCCGCTCGCGCTCCACGATCAGCCGGGTGGCGACCGACTGCACACGGCCCGCCGACAGCTTCGGCATGACCTTCTTCCACAGGACCGGCGAGACCTCGTAGCCGTAGAGGCGGTCGAGGATACGGCGGGTCTCCTGCGCGTCGACCATCCGCTTGTTGAGATCGCGCGGGCTGGCGACGGCCTCCTGGATCGCGGCCTTGGTGATCTCGTGGAACACCATGCGCTTGACCGGGACCTTGGGCTTCAGGACCTCGAGGAGGTGCCATGCGATGGCTTCGCCCTCGCGGTCCTCATCAGTGGCGAGGAGGAGTTCGTCGGACTCCTTGAGGAGGTCCTTGAGCTTCTTGACCTGGGACTTCTTGTCGGCGTTGACGACGTAGATCGGCTGGAAGTCGTTGTTCACGTCCACGCCGAGCCGGCGCACCTCGCCGGTGTACTTCTCCGGCACCTCGGCGGCGCCGTTCGGCAGGTCGCGGATGTGCCCGACGCTCGCCTCGACGACATATCCGGGGCCGAGGTAGCCCTTGATCGTCTTCGCCTTGGCAGGGGACTCGACGATGACGAGTCGGCGGCCGCCCTGTGCGGTCTCGCTGGTCGGGGACAACTTCGCTCTTCTCTCCGGTCGGGGCTGCTCTCGCTGGCTGTGCTCTGCGGTCCGTATGCCCGGCACACGGCGTTCGCTCCCGTGCCTTGCGTTCATACGGCGGTCCGTACGCGTTCCCTATGCGTTCCGTATGCCTTCATACGGCGGTCCCGCGCACTTTTCCACAGCGCCGCCCTATGCGTTCATACGGTGACGCTGCGGAGTGTGACGGTACAGCCCGCCCCCGTGTCAAACGGGAAAAGGCCGCAGCGGCCACTCGAACGGTAACCCGACTCCCGCCCTTCCTGCCGCCCGGACTGCCGAGCCGGGGCCTCACAGGAAGCGGAGGGATCTCTCCCGGATCGGCCGGTTACCTGGCGTACGAGGAGGGCGTGGCGCTACGGGAAGCGGCAGCTCAGCCGCGCAGGAAGCACCAGGCGCCGAGCAGAAGGGCGGCGGCCGAGACGAGCGTGGTGAGCGTGGCCGAAGTCACCGGGCTCGCGCCCTGGACGACGGGCCTGCGGTGGGCGACACGGACCGCGGTCCAGGTCAGCAGGGCGGCCCCGAACAGGGCGAACACCGTGCCTGCGAAAACCGCCGGTCCGCTCTCCATGCCCGCGCTTCCTCCCCGTGCCGCCACATCGGCCTCGACGGCAGACTGACAGGCAGAGGGAACGAGTGAGGGGCGGCTGGGCGAAGCCGGGGTGAACACGGCTGAGCGGCAACAGCGCCGCTTCCGGCTCCGCGCCCCGCGGCAACACCGCCGCTTCCAGCTCCGCGCCCCGCGGCAACACCGCCGCCTCCGGCTCGGTGGGCCCATGGACCGGCCGTCTGACCAGCAAGGCCTACGCTGCGGGGATGATCAAGCCCATCGAACTCGTCATATTCGACTGCGACGGCGTGCTGGTCGACAGCGAGCGCATCGCCGTACGCGTCCAGGTCGCCCTCGGAGCCGAGCTCGGGTGGCCGCTGACCGAGAGCGAGGTCGTGGGCCGGTTCATCGGGCGCTCGCACGCCGCCATCCACGAGCAGGTCGCCGCTCGGCTCGGTGCGGACACGGCCGCCCTCTGGTCGGAGAGGTTCGAGCGGCTCCACCGCGAGGCCGTGGACAAGGGGCTTGCCCCGGTGGACGGCCTGCCGGAAGCGCTCGACGCGCTCACCCTGCCGACCTGCGTGGCCTCCAGCGGCTCCCACGACAAGATGCGGCACACCCTGGGCAGCACCGGGCTCTACGAACGCTTCGCAGGCCGCATCTACAGCGCCACCGAAGTCCCCCGGGGCAAGCCCGCCCCCGACCTGTTCCTGCACGCCGCCCGGCAGATGGGCGTCGACCCCGCGGCCTGCGTAGTCGTCGAGGACAGCGGACCCGGCGTCCGCGCCGCCCGCGCCGCCGGCATGCGGGCCTTCGGCTACGCCGGCGGACTCACCCCGGCCGAACTTCTCGAAGGCCCCGACACCACCGTCTTCCACGACATGCGCAAGCTGCCCGCCCTCATCGCCGAGCGGTAGCCACCGGTCCAGGCCCACCCGGCGGCGGGCGCACCCGCCGCCGACGTTCACGCCGTACGGGCATGACGTCTCAGCGCGGTTCCAGGAACCCCTGTTCCACCAGGAGCCGAATCTGCGCCGGGGTCCGGTCGCGCAGCTGCACCGGGTCCTCGCCCACCAGTTGGGCGATGGCGTCCAGGATCCGGCCCGCGCTCATGGAGCCGTCGCACACCCCGGCGAAGCCCGCGCCGATCGTGTCCACCTTCGTGGCCCGGCGCATCCCGCGGTGCTGGCGCAGCACGACATGCTCGGGGTCCTCGGCGCCCGGCAGGCCGACCTGTTCCTGCACCACGCCCTCGGCCAGCACGAAGTGCCCGGCCAGCAGCGCCGCGTCATCGTGCGCCCGCAGGTGGTCGACCCGCGCGAAGTGCGCGTCGACCACCTCGCCGAGCGGCTGCTCGACGGGGTGCGGCCACTCCTCGACGGTGATCGACGGATCGCCCTGGACGGCGGCCTCGGACTTGCGCAGGGTGATCCACCCGAAGCCGACGGCCCGGACCTTCCGCGCCTCGAACTCGTCCAGCCACGCGTCATAGCGCGCCGCGTACTGCCCGGGATCCGTGCGGTGATCCCCGGCATCGCGCAGCCACAACTCCGCGTACTGCGTGATGTCCTGAACCTCGCGCTGCACGATCCACGCGTCACATCCGCGTGGCACCCATGAGCGCAGTCGCTCCTGCCAGTCCTCCCCCTCGACGTGCTGCCAGTTGGCCAGGAACTGTGCGTATCCCCCTTCGTTCAGTCGTTCCCCCGCCTCCTGAACGAGCGAGCGGCACAGATCGTCCCCGCCCATCCCGCCGTCCCGGTAGGTCAGCCGCGCGCCCGGCGAGATGACGAACGGCGGGTTCGAGACGATCAGGTCGTACGTCTCGTCCTTGACGGGCTCGAAGAGCGAACCCTCGCGCAGCTCGGCCTCGGGGGCGTCCGAGAGGGCGAGGGTGAGCGCGGCGATGCGCAGCGCCCGGGGGTTGAGGTCGGTGGCGGTCACGCGGGTGGCGTGCTGGGCGAGGTGCAGCGCCTGGACGCCGGAGCCCGTGCCGAGGTCGAGGGCGCTCGCCACAGGCCTGCGCACGGTGATCCCGGCGAGCGTCGTGGAGGCGCCGCCGACGCCGAGCACCACGCCTTCGTCCTTGCTCCCGATGCCGCTCGCGCCGCCGACCGCGCATCCCAGGTCGGAAACGATGAACCAGTCCTCGCCGTCGGGGCCGCCGTACGGCCGTACGTCGACCGTGGCACGCACCCGGCCGCCGTCTTCGGTCAACCAGCCCTGCGCCACGGCCCCTTCGAGCGGCAGCGCCTGCGCCACCCGGGCGTGCGGCAGGGCGTCCTGGAGGAGGAAGAGGCGTACGAGCGTCTCCAGCGCGCCGTCCCCGCGGGTCGCGCGCACCGCGGGCACCGTCTCGCTGCGGGCGAGCGCCGCGTACGCGGGGGCGCCGAGCAGATCGAGCAGTCCATCGGCCGTGAAGTCGGCGGCGAGGAGCGCTGCGCGCAGCTGGGCTGCGCCCGCGCGGTCGGTCGAGGGCAGGGGCTTCGTCGTACTCACCCGTCCATTGTCACCGCAGTACGCCGTGGGGGCGCACGCGAAACGGCCCGGTACACGTGGTGCGCGACGGGCCGTTCGGTGCCGGGGGCGTCAGTTGGACGGGGAGGGCGTGTCCACCTTGCAGTCGGGCTGCTTGGCGACGGCCTCGCCGACCTCGCCCTCCGTGAGGGATTCGAGGGCGTCCGCGCCCTCGGTCTGGATCTTGCCGAGCTCGTCGGCGATCTTCTTGAGGTCCTCGGAGAACTTCTTCACGCCGTCGGGCGAATCGTCCTCGGCGTCCATCGCATCGCTCTGCTTCTTCAGGTCCTGGTAGGACTTCGAGGCCTTCTGCAGGTCCTTGACGGTGTCCGTCTGGATCTTCTCGCCGTCGTCGACCGGCGGCGGGCCCGCCTTCTCGAGAGCCTTGGCGATCGCGGTGTACGCATCCGCGCTGGCCTGGAAGGAGGCCGAGTCGACCTTCTTGATCTCTTCCCGCTTGCCGTCCGCGGCCGTGGAGATGATGGCCTGCTGCGCCTTGGCGCTCTTCTCGAGCTCGGGCTTGATCTGGCCGCAGAGCGACTTGGCCCAGTCGTCGAGCTCCTTGTTGCCGTCGTCACTGCTGCAGGCCGACAGCGCCATTACCAGTACCGCACCGCCGGACAGCGCGGCTGCGAGCTTCTTGTTCACCGGATTGGTCCCTTCCATGGCTCTCGGCCCCGGAACTTACACGCCATCCGGGTGGCATAGCCGCGCCCGAGGTCCCGTATATCCCTATTGCAGCCATTTGCACCAAGGGAGATGAGCGTCACGGAACCAAACGGGCGGGCGGACGGCGCATCAGAATGCGCTGCCCGCCCGCCTGTTGAACAGTCCGGATCCGCCGGCTCGATCACGCCGGGCGGGGCCCGGCTCGATCGGAACGGACCCGCCGGCCGCGCAATGCCCTAGGACACCACCGCCGGATCCGCCGAATTCGCCACCCGCCCGGGGTCGTCCTCGTCGCCCATGGTGATTCCGCGGCGCTTGGAGATGTACACCGCGCCGACGATCACCAGGATCGCGGCCACCGCGATGCCCGCGCGCAGGCCCGCGCTGGCGTCGTCCCCGTAGCTGAACTGGACGACCGCGGGCGCGATCAGGAGCGCCACGAGGTTCATCACCTTCAGCAGGGGGTTGATCGCGGGACCCGCGGTGTCCTTGAACGGGTCGCCCACGGTGTCGCCGATGACCGTCGCCTCATGGGCCTCGGAGCCCTTGCCGCCGTGATGGCCGTCCTCGACGAGCTTCTTGGCGTTGTCCCACGCGCCACCGGAGTTGGCGAGGAAGACCGCCATCAGGGTGCCGGTGCCGATCGCACCCGCGAGGAACGAGCCGAGCGCGCCGACCCCGAGCGTGAACCCGACCGCGATCGGGGTCAGCACCGCCAGCAGACCGGGCGTGCTCAGCTCGCGCAGCGCGTCCTTGGTGCAGATGTCGACGACGCGTCCGTACTCGGGCTTCTCCGTGTAGTCCATGATCCCGGGGTGCTCGCGGAACTGCCGCCGCACCTCGTAGACCACCGAGCCCGCGCTGCGCGAGACCGCGTTGATCGCGAGACCGGAGAAGAGGAAGACGACCGCGGCGCCGAGCACCAGGCCCACCAGGTTGTTGGGCTGCGAGATGTCCATGACCAGGTTCATCGGGGCGCCGTCGCCGAGCTTCTCGCCGACGTCCGCGGCCGCGGTCGCGATCGCGTCGCGGTACGAGCCGAAGAGCGCGGCCGCCGCGAGTACGGCGGTGGCGATGGCGATGCCCTTGGTGATGGCCTTGGTGGTGTTGCCCACCGCGTCCAGGTCGGTGAGGACCTGGGCGCCCGCGCCCTCGACATCGCCGGACATCTCGGCGATGCCCTGCGCGTTGTCGGAAACCGGACCGAAGGTGTCCATGGCCACGATCACGCCGACCGTGGTGAGCAGACCGGTACCGGCCAGCGCCACCGCGAACAGCGCGAGCATGATCGACGTGCCGCCGAGCAGGAACGCCCCGTAGACGCCGAGCCCGATCAGCAGCGCGGTGTAGACGGCAGATTCCAGACCGAGGGAGATGCCAGCGAGTACGACGGTGGCCGGGCCGGTCAGCGAGGTCTTTCCGATGTCCCGGACGGGACGCCGGTTGGTCTCGGTGAAGTAGCCCGTGAGCTGCTGGATCACGGCGGCCAGCAGGATGCCGATGCCGACCGCGACGATCGCGAGGATCCGCGGGTCGCCGCTCTTGGCGGCGATCGCCGCGTCCGTGACGCCCTCGAGCTCCGCGTACGTGGCGGGCAGATAGCTGAAGGCCGCCACGGCCACGAGCACGAGGGAGATCACCGCGGAGACGAAGAAGCCGCGGTTGATGGCGGTCATCCCGCTGCGGTCGGAGCGCCGGGGCGCCACCGCGAAGATGCCGATCATCGCCGTCACGACACCGATCGCCGGAACGATCAGCGGGAAGGCGAGGCCCGAGTCGCCGAAGGCCGCCATGCCGAGGATCAGCGCGGCCACCAGCGTCACCGCGTACGACTCGAAGAGGTCGGCGGCCATGCCGGCGCAGTCGCCGACGTTGTCGCCCACGTTGTCCGCGATGGTCGCGGCGTTGCGCGGGTCGTCCTCGGGGATGCCCTGTTCGACCTTGCCGACCAGGTCGGCGCCGACGTCGGCGGCCTTGGTGAAGATGCCGCCGCCGACCCGCATGAACATCGCGATCAGCGCGGCGCCCAGACCGAAGCCTTCGAGCACCTTCGGTGCGTCGGCCGCGTAGACGAGGACCACACATGCCGCGCCGAGGAGACCGAGTCCCACCGTGAACATGCCGACGACGCCGCCCGTACGAAAAGCGATCTTCATGGCCTTGTGCGCGACAGCCGTCAGATCCTTCTCCGGCTCTCCTTCGGCGGGGGTCGCCTCGCGGGCGGCCGCGGCCACCCGCACATTGCTGCGTACCGCGAGCCACATGCCGATATAGCCGGTGGCGGCGGAGAAGAGCGCTCCGATCAGGAAGAATACGGACCGTCCGGCGCGCTGGTTCCAGTCGTCCGCGGGCAGCAGCATGAGCAGAAAGAAAACGATCACGGCGAAAATGCCGAGCGTCCGCAGCTGCCGTGCCAGATAGGCGTTGGCGCCTTCCTGTACCGCGGCCGCGATCTTCTTCATGCTGTCGGTGCCCTCGCCGGCGGCGAGGACCTGGCGTACGAGTACGCCTGCCACGACCAGGGCGGCCAGTGCGACGAGCCCGATGACCATGACGATCATCCGGTTGCCGTCGGTCAGTACCGCGGCCGCGAGGGTTGTGGGGTGGTCAAACTGATGAGGGGTAGAAAGCCCCGCCATTCGTCCTCCTTGACGCCTGTGCTGAGCTCAAGATGTGGACGGATTGTAGGGAGCGGGCCCTGATCAAAACAGTGGGCGGCAAACGGAATTGGCCTTCACTTGCTTCTCAACAAATGATCGCGTCACAGGATTGGGCTCGAAAGAGGTAATGCCTCAAAAGCATTGACTCTTGATCATCGGGCCGGAAATGCGATCAATGATGATCGCGCCGGTTCGCGCGGAAATACCGAAGGGCCCTGCTCAGCAGGGCCCTTCGCGCACTACGGGAGGTTCAGCCGAGCACCGGCGCGGTGCTGACCGGCCAGCTCATCCTGATCCGACCACCAAGATCCCCGGTGGTCACCTCGACCTCATCGACGAGGCCGCTGATCACGGCGAGCCCCATCTCGTCCTCGCCCTCAGGATCCGGATCGGAACCGGGGGCCCCGGACTCGGGCGTGCCGGCGGACGCATGCGGCGCCTCGTCGCCCACCTCGATGGAGAACTTCTTCTCCTCCTCGATGAGCGCCACCCGCACCGGTGCCACGATCTCGTGGCTCTGATGCAGGCCCACGGCACGGGTGCAGGCCTCGCCGACCGCGAGCCGCACCTCGTCGAGCACGGCCTCGTCCACCCCGGCCCTGCGCGCGACCGCGGCCGCCACCAGACGGGCGGTCCGGACATGCTCGGGCAGCGCACTGAAACGGAGTTCAACGGTGGCCATCAATCCCCCTCCGTACTTCTCTACGTGCTGTCGGGGGCCGGGCCGGGGCGGGCCCGGTGCCCCCGTCTCCCTGCGCACCGGGCCCGGACGGGCCCGGACGGGGGCATCAGTCGGTGGCCGCAACCGCCTCCTCGACCGAGGTGTGAATCGGGAACACCTTGGTCAGACCGGTGATACGGAAGATCTTCAGGATGCGCTCCTGGTTGCACACCAGGCGCAGCGAACCCTCATGGGCCCGCACTCGCTTCAGACCACCCACCAGCACGCCGAGCCCGGTGGAGTCGAGGAAGTCGACGCCCTCCATGTCGACGACAAGGTGGAAACTGCCGTCGTTCACCAGCTCGACCAACTGCTCGCGCAGCTTGGGCGCGGTATACACATCGATTTCGCCACCGACCTCGACAACCGTACGATCGCCGACGGTACGGGTCGACAGGGACAGGTCCACGGATCCTCCAGCACCTTGCTATCGGGCGGTCGCCCCCCGGACTCCTGGCTTCAGGACTGGGGCGTAACGCCAGCCGCCATGGCATTCAATCACTTACGGGCAGGCGAGCACGACGCCTTGGGAGCATTGTCCGTCGCGCCAGTGACACACTCGGCGTTGATGGCCACGAATTCCCGCCCCGACCGGCGCCTCGACGACCGCCAGGAGCCGCCCGGTGCGGGCCCCTCCGGGCGGACCTCTCCGCGCACGGTTCTCGACCGGCTCGCCTCGGGGGAGAGCCGGTCCGCGCGCCTCACTCATACGGAGCATGTGCCCCCGCGTGCGGGCCGCCATGCCCTCTGGCCGGACCGCATCCGTCCCGAGGTGATCGCCGCGCTGAACAAGGCCGGAATCGAGCACCCCTGGGCCCACCAGGCGCTCGCGGCCGAGCACGCCCTGGACGGCGAGTCCGTGGTTGTCGCCACCGGTACGGCCTCGGGCAAGTCCCTGGCGTATCTGATGCCGACCCTGTCCGCGCTGCTCGACGGTTCGGAGGCACCCAACGGGCGGGGCGCGACCGCGCTGTACCTCGCCCCGACAAAGGCACTCGCGGCCGACCAGTGCCGGGCGGTCAAGGACCTCGCGGCTCCGCTCGGCCACGCGATCCGCCCCGCGGTCTACGACGGGGACACCCCGGTCGAGGAACGCGAATGGGTACGCCAGTACGCCAACTACGCCCTGACCAACCCGGACATGCTGCACCGCGGGATACTCCCTTCCCACCCCCGCTGGTCCTCCTTCCTGCGCGCGCTTCGCTATGTCGTCATCGACGAGTGCCACACCTACCGCGGTGTCTTCGGCTCCCACGTCGCCCAGGTTCTCCGCCGCCTGCGCCGCCTGTGCGCCCGCTACGGCTCCGATCCCGTCTTCCTGCTCGCATCCGCCACCGCGGCCGAACCCTCGGTGGCCGCCGAACGCCTCACCGGCCTCCCGGTCAAGGAGGTGGCCGACGACGCCTCCCCGCGCGGCGAACTGGTCTTCGCCCTGTGGGAGCCACCGCTCACCGAGCTGCACGGCGAGAAGGGCGCGCCGGTCCGCCGCACGGCAACCGCCGAGACCGCGGACCTGCTGACCGACCTGACCCTGCAGGGGCAGCGTTCCATCGCCTTCGTACGCTCCCGGCGTGGCGCCGAACTGGTCTCCGTCATCGCCCAGGAACGCCTCGCCGAGATCGACCGCTCCCTCGCGGGCCGGGTCGCGGCCTACCGCGGCGGCTATCTGCCGCACGAACGCCGCGCCCTGGAACGCTCCCTCCATTCGGGCGAACTCCTCGGACTCGCCGCCACCACCGCCCTGGAACTGGGCGTCGACATCTCCGGCCTGGACGCCGTCGTCATCGCCGGCTACCCGGGCACGCGCGCCTCCCTGTGGCAGCAGGCGGGTCGGGCCGGGCGCTCCGGGCAGGGCGCGCTCGCCGTCCTGGTCGCCCGGGACGACCCCCTCGACACGTTTCTCGTGCACCATCCCGAAGCCCTGTTCGAGCAGCCGGTCGAATCGACGGTCCTGGATCCCGGGAATCCATATGTACTCGCTCCTCACCTGTGCGCCGCGGCCGCCGAACTGCCGCTCGCCGATACCGATTTCCCCTTGTTCGGGCCGACGGTCCCCGAGCTGCTGCCGCAGCTGGAGTCGGCCGGTCTGCTGCGCCGCCGCGCGAAGGCGTGGCACTGGACGCGCCGCGAGCGGGCCGCCGACCTGACCGATATCCGCGGCGAGGGCGGTTCGCCCGTCCAAGTCGTCGAGGCCGGCACCGGGCGGCTCCTCGGCACGGTCGACGCCTCGTCCGCCCACACCGCCGTCCACCAGGGCGCGGTCCACCTCCACCAGGGCCGCACGTACCTGGTGAAGGAACTCGACCTGGAGGACTCGGTCGCCTTCGTCGAGGAGGCCAACCCGCCCTACTCGACGACCGCCCGCGACACCACCGCCATCTCCGTCCTGGACACCGATGTCTCGGTGCCCTGGGGGGAGGGCCGTCTCTGCCACGGCTCCGTCGAAGTCACCAACCAGGTGGTCTCCTTTCTCCGCCGCCGGCTCATCACCGGCGAGGTCCTCGGCGAGCAGAAGCTGGACCTTCCGCCGCGCACCCTGCGCACCCGTGCCGTGTGGTGGACGGTCACCGAGGACCAGCTCGATGCCGCCCGCATCAACCCCGAGATCCTCGGTGGCGCCCTGCACGCCGCCGAACACGCCTCGATCGGCATGCTGCCCCTCTTCGCCACCTGCGACCGCTGGGACATCGGCGGCGTCTCCGTCCCGCTCCACCCGGACACACTGCTGCCCACGGTGTTCGTCCACGACGGACACCCGGGCGGCGCGGGTTTCGCCGAGCGCGCCTTCCACACCGCGCGGGAGTGGCTGACGGCCACGCGAACCGCCATCGCCTCCTGTGAATGCGACGCCGGCTGCCCGTCCTGCGTCCAGTCCCCCAAGTGCGGCAACGGCAACGACCCCCTGCACAAGCGCGGCGCCGTACGCCTCCTCACGGAACTCCTGAAGGGAGCGCCCGAGGGCTAGAGCCGGACGGATCCACCGGTCCCGGTATCCCCTGCGATCCGGCGCGCCCCACCGGCCCCGGCGAGGCCGCCCGCGAGGAGCCGGCCTCCGGCGGGCCCGCCCGTGAGCGGACCGATGACGACATCGGGCCCGCCTCCACCCGTACGGTCACATCCGCGATCTCCCCGCTCACAGCGCAGCGCACCACTTCCGCCTCCTGCGCCCGCGCGACCCGTGAGGCCTGCGCGCAGGCGGGCTCGGCGCCGCGCAGCGCGTGATCCGCTGCCGCGAGGGCCGCCAGATCCGCGGCACCGCCCGCCCGATGCCGGGCGAGCACGGCCTGCACGGCGAGCAGCAACCCGACGGCGATCAGACACAGCGCCCCGATCAGCGCGACCACCCACACGCTCGCGGAGCCCCGGTCGTCACGCACCCGGGCCCGCAGCCTCAGCCCTCGCGAGGCACCCGCTCTCACCCCGTCACCCCCACCGTCTCCTCGGCGAGCGCCACCGCGGAGGCCCGCAGGGACAGCGACAGCGCGTCGGGGCCGGGTGAGGTGGCCGAGACGGTGACCCGCACCAGGTCGTCCTCCCGGGCGACGGTGACCTCCGCCCCGCCCGGCGCGGACCGCCGGGCTGCCTGCGCCACATCGGCCGCCGCCTCCTGGCGGGCCGCCGCCCTGGCCCCTGCCCGGGCGGCGTCCACACACTGGATCTGCACGATCGCGCTCACCAGCGCCCAGACCAGCCCCAGGCCGACCAGCATCAGCACCGGTATGACGCAGGCCGCCTCCGCGGTCACGAACCCGCCGTCGGCCGTCACGCACCCCTCGTCCTGGCGCTGCTCGCCACGGCGCTGCTCGCCACGGCGCGCCTCGTCCCGGAGCGCATCGCCCGTGCACCCCTCAGAACTGTCCACCGAGGGCCTTCTCGATGACGCCTTCGAGCAGCTTCTTCACCGCGCCGGAGCTCACGACCTTGTACAGGACGGCGGCGAACGCACAGGCCGCCACCGTGCCCAGCGCGTACTCCGATGTCGTCATACCGGCATCGGCACCCCGCATCCGAGCCAGCCGGGCACACCACGCCCGGCGGACCACTCCGCTCATCCGCCTGCCGGCTCCGACGGCCCGCCGCAGCAGACTCGCGACCACACCGCCGAAGCTCCGGCCGTCCTCTTCGGACCTGAAAAACCGCATACCAACTCCCCGTATGAACAGGCCCTTCCGGGCCACTGAGCAGAAATTCGAATAGATGGAAACGAGTACGAACAGGCCCCTCGGGCCACCGCCGGCCACCCGCACCGGCGTGCGGCCGATGCGCACGGACCGGGCTCACGTGACCGGCCGACGCGAACAGGCCGGTCTCACAGCCAGGCTTCATGTGTCCGGCCGGCCCGCCCGTCACGGGCGGAGCTCACACGACGGCCCGGTACGCACGGCCGGAGTTCCCACGACGGCCCGGTCGGCACGGCCGGAGCTCACACCACGCGAAGGATCTCCCCGGCGAGCCCGACCACCACGGGCACCACCCCGATCACCAGGAACGCCGGCAGAAAGCACAGCCCCACCGGCGCCGTCACCGCGACCGAGGCCCGGTGGGCCCGGGTCAGAGCCTCCCGTGCCGCGTGGTCACGGCAGTCGGATGCCACCCGGGCCACCTGTTCCGCGGCCGGTGCGCCGGAGCTCCAGGCCCGCTGCAGGCAGCGGGCCAGCGCGGCGGCCTCGGGTATCGAGGCCAACCGCCCCCAGCAGCGCCCTGGCTCGCCGCCGAGCCGCAGCTCGGTGGCCACCCCGGTCAGCCGCTCCCCCACGGGCCCGCCCATCGACTCGCCCACGGCCGCCGCCGCGTCCGCGGGGCCGGCACCCGCCGCGATGCATGCCGCCAACAGATCCGCTGCGAGCGGCAGTTGTCGCCTCACCTCCGCCCCGGCTGCGGCGTCCTCCTCAGCCGGTGGGTACGGCCACCATCGCCACACCCCCGCTCCCGCCAGCAGGGCCAGGACCAGCCCCGCCGCGCCACCGACCACCGCATACGCCAGGCACACGGCGCTCACCACCGGAGCCCAGCGCCGGAGCGCCACCTGCAGCGCGGGAGTCCGCGCGGAACGCGCCGGCGCCCGCGGCCCGGCCTTCGACAACCGCTCCAGGCGCCGCCGCAAGGCCCGTTCCCGCCGCTCGCCGAGCAGCACGCTCACCACCACGGCGAGCAGCCCGACGCCCAGCACCAACCCCGCCCCCAGCCTGTGGACAACCTCCCCGCTCATCGCTCCTTCTCCTTCATTCGCCCCGCATCGGGCACCACGCCCTCGGCCTTGCGCACGATGCGTCCCGTCCACCACAGCCCGGCTGCTTCCAGCACCCCGCCCACGAGCAGGCACCCCAGCCCGGCGGGTGTGTGGAGCAGGATGCCCAGGGGATCGGCGCCGAGGGCCGTGCCCATCAGCAGGCCCAGGACCGGAAGGACCGCCAGCATCACGGCGGTCGCCCGCGCCGGTGCCAGCTTGGTCCGCAGTTCGGCCTGCTGGTCGCGCTGGGCGCGCAGCGCCGCCTCCAGACGGTCGAGCCCCTCGGCAAGACCCGCTCCGCTGCCCACGGCGACCTGCCAGCACGCCGCCAGCCCCGCGAGCCCTTCCGCCCCGCCCGCACGCGCCGCCTCCCGCAGCGCACCCGGCACATCGCCACCGAACCGCGCGGCCGCCAGCACCGCCGAGTCGGCTCCCGCGGCTCCGAGCCCGCCCGCCTCACGCGCCGCGAGGAACAGTGCCGAGGCGGGCTGCCTCCCGCCGCGCACCTCGGAGGCCAGCCCTGCGCACAGCGCGATCACCTGCTCGGCCCGGGCCTCCTGTTCCCGCCGGGCCCGGCGGGAGCGCAGCAGCCGCCCGACGAGCGGCACCGCCGCCCCGGCGAGGATCAGCGGCAGTACGGACCTCCCGGCCAGAGCCACCAGCGCCCCCGCGGCAAGGCACCAGCACTCGGGCCGCGCCCGCACCCGTACCCAGGCCGTCCACCGCACCCACGGCGGACTCACCTCGGCTTCACCGGCACCGCCCGCGACGAGACCGCGCGCCCGCCGCAGGCCCCGCTCCTGGGCCGCCACCAGCCACACCGCCGCCCCCGCGCAGAACGCCGCAGCATACGCGGGCGTCCCCCACATCGCCGAAGCGCTCACCGTGCACCTCCGACGATCTCCTGCAGCCGCTCCCAGCCCTCGTCGTAGGCGAAGGCCCGCTCGCCCCACCGCAGCGCCGGAACGGTCCGCACCAGTCCGGCCACGTCCCGTTCGAGCACATGCACCTCGGCGATCCGGCGACGCCCGCCCCGGTCCCGTACGAGATGCAGCACCACCGAGAGCGCCGCGGCGAGCTGGCTGTGCAGGGCCGCGCGGTCGAGCCCCGCGGCCGTACCGAGCGCTTCGAGGCGGGCGGGGACATCCGCCGCCGCGTTGGCATGAACCGTCCCGCAGCCGGCATGCCCCGTGTTGAGGGCGGCGAGCAGGTGCACGACCTCCGCTCCACGCACCTCACCCACCACGAGCCGGTCCGGCCGCATCCGCAGCGCCTGGCGCACCAAGTCCTCCAGGGTGACCCGGCCCGCGCCCTCCTGGTTCGCGACGCGGCATTCGAGGCGTACGACATGGGGATGGTCGGGCCGCAGCTCGGCGGAGTCCTCCGCCAGTACGATCCGCTCGCCCGGCCCGGGCAGGCCGAGCAGCGCGGCGAGCAGGGTCGTCTTCCCCGAGCCCGTACCGCCGCTGACCAGGAACGAGGCCCGCGCCTCGACGAGGGCCCGAAGGATGCGGTCACCGCCCGGCGGCACGGTGCCTGCGGCGGCCAGCTCGCCCAGCGAGAACGCTCTGGCCCGCACCACCCGCAGCGACAGGCAGGCCGATCCGACGGCCACGGGCGGCAGTACGGCATGGAGCCGGGTGCCGTCCGGGAGCCGCGCGTCCACCCAGGGCCGCGCATCGTCCAGCCGCCTCCCGGCCACCGCCGCGAGCCGCTGCGCGAGCTGCCGTACCGCTGCCGCATCGGCGAAGGCCACGGGGGTGAGTTCGAGTCCGCTGCCGCGGTCCACCCACACCCGGTCGGGCGCCGACACCAGCACATCCGTCACCCGTGGGTCCGCGAGCAGCGGCTCCAGTGGCCCGGCGCCCACCAGCTGGGAGCGCAGTTCACCCACGACACCCAGCAGTTCGCTGTCGCCCAGCACCTTCCCCTGTGCGCGCAGTGCCTGTGCGACCCGCGCCGGGGTCGGTTCCGCTCCCGATTCGGCGAGCCACTGTCGTACGCCTTCGAGGAGCGCGCCGCTCATGACGGACCTCCCGCGGGCACGCGCTCCCAGAAGGAGCTGCAGAACCGCGACAGCGGCTCCTTGGCGTCCGCGGCCGGCGTCCCGCCGTTCAGCACTCCGACGTCCACCGGCAGTTCACCGACCAGCGGCAGATCGAGCATCCGCGCCATGTCCTGGGCGTCGAGCCCCGCGGTGAACGGCCCTCTGACCACGGTCCGCAGATCCCGCAGCACCATCCTGGCGGCCGAGGCCACCCGCTCCGCTGCGGCCAGTGCCCGCAGCTCCGCGGGCACCACCATGAGCCCGAGGTCCAGCTGCCGCAGCGCCTCGGCCACGCCCTCGTCGACCCGCCGTGGCAGATCCACCACGACCACGCCGCCTCGTCTGCGCCCTGCCGCGAGGACGGCCCGCATGGCATCGGGTGAGATCGTCAGCATGTCCCCGCGGTCCCAGCTGAGGACGCGCAGCGAACTGAGCTCCGGCAGCGATTCCTCCAGCGCCGCGCTGCCCAGCCGCCCCTTCGACTGTGCGAATGCGGGCCAGCGCAGCCCCTGCACCGATTCGCCGCCGAGCAGCACATCGAGGCCGCCGCCGAGCGGATCGCCGTCGACGAGCATGGTGCGCTGCCCGGCCCGTGCCGCGGTCACGGCGAGCGCGCAGGCCAGGGTCGAGGCACCGGCGCCGCCACGGCCGCCCATGACGCCGATGGTCAGCGCCGGGCGCCCCACGCCTTCGACCGCGTCGGCGATCCGGTCGACGATCCACTGCTCGGCATCGGGCAGCCGCAGCACATGGTCGGCGCCGATCTCCACGGCGCGCTGCCACACCCCGGGATCGTCCTGTTCTCTGCCGACCAGGCACACGCCCCGTCTGCGGGCGGCCCCGCGCACTCTGCCCGCGGCATCGTCACCCACTAATACAAGGGGTGCGCTGTCCCAGCTGTCTCTTCGCTCGGGCACCCCGTGATGCACTTCGGCACGCGCGCCCGCCGCGGCGCACAGCCGCAGCAGATCGTCGAGCAGTTGCACATCCTCGGTCACGATCAACGGTCCGCGCCGCTTTTCCCCGGCGCGGCCGTCCTCCGCGATGGTCTCCGCCATGATTCTCGCCTCTCTCCTGAACGTTTCGATCGTCTTGAGCGCCGAGGAACATCCGGGGTGCCGGACGCTCGTGAACGCTGCGAACGATGTGAATGCCGCATCCCAATGCGGCCATGAACGCCCAGGCGCCGGCCGCGAAGTCCGCGAGCAGGAATCACGATGGACGGAGCCGGGAAATCTTGTGGATCTTGGTCGAAATCTGTGGACAACCGAAGCGATGTGAATAACTCCGTCACCCGGGCGGGTGAGTTCTCCACGACTTCCACAGCGGAGCGCAACCGCTACGCACCGTGATGAGTCTCAGCGGGTGGAGGAAGGCGCCGGCTGGGCGCGGGAAGGGGTGGCTCGGCACGAGACGACCAAGAAAAAGGGGCCCTAACCGGGCCCGGACATGCGACGACCCCCGCCGGGGGGGAGAGCGGGGGTCGTCCCCACGGCCGACTCGGGGGGGGAGGAGCCGGACCGGGTTAGCACGGTCGCGAACGATCCGTGACTTCCATGGTGTACCCGAGAGCCTTCTCAGGCAAACCCACGCGCCCCAGCTTACGCCGAATGGTGGGCGCCTATGCTGCACCTCGTGGAAAACCACTCGTTGCCCCGCACAGCCGCCTTCTTCGACCTGGACAAGACGGTCATTGCCAAGTCGAGCACACTCACGTTCAGCAAGTCGTTCTACCAGGGCGGCCTGATCAACCGCAGGGCGGTGCTGAGGACCGCGTATACCCAGTTCATCTTTCTCGCGGGCGGTGCCGACCACGATCAGATGGAGCGCATGCGCGAGTACCTCTCGGCGCTGTGCAAGGGCTGGAACCAGCAGCAGGTCAAGGAGATCGTCGCCGAGACGCTGCACGATCTGATCGACCCGATCATCTACGACGAGGCCGCCTCACTGATCGAGGAGCACCACCTCGCCGGGCGCGATGTGGTGATCGTGTCGACATCGGGCGCGGAGGTCGTCGAGCCGATCGGCGAGATGCTCGGTGCGGACCGCGTGGTGGCGACCCGCATGGTGGTCGGCGACGACGGCTGCTTCACCGGCGAGATCGAGTACTACGCGTACGGGCCGACGAAGGCGGAGGCCGTGCGCGCACTGGCCGCCTCCGAGGGCTACGACCTGGAGCGCTGCTATGCGTACAGCGATTCGGCCACCGACCTGCCGATGCTCGAATCGGTGGGCCACCCCTGCGCGGTCAACGCCGACCGGGCGCTGCGCCGTGAAGCACTCAGCCGGGACTGGCCGATTCTCGACTTCCACCGGCCGGTCCGCCTGAAGCAGCGCGTGGGCGGGCTGCCCGTGCCGCCGCGGCCCGCGCTCGTCGCGGCCGCTGCGGTGGGAGCGGCCGCGGCCACGGCGGGACTCGTCTGGTACGCGAGCAGGCGCCGCGCGTTCGCGAGCTGAGCCTCCGGGCAGACGGGCGGACGGGCGGACGGGCGGACGGGCAGACGGGCAGACGGGCAGACGGGCAGACGGGCCGGAGCGTCGAGCCGGGGTGACCTGAGCACCGCACCCGGCGCGCCCGCACCAGACTGACCCGCCCCTCCCTCGCCGGAAATACGGGCGCCCGTTTCGATCCTGTTTGAACCTAAAAGTAAAGAACTTCGCGCAGGGGTTTCGCTTCCCCCGGGTCTGCAGTACAAAGGATTCAACGGCCCGCGAGACCAAGGACATCCGAGAGGATCACCTTTAACGCAACCAAGGCCCCACGGACCGAAGCATGGAAGCCGAGCACCCACGCGACGTCGACCCGTCGATTACGGGCCAGCCGCACCAGGCAACGGGCAAAGACCCCGACCTGATGGGCATATATCGAGGACGCTTGGTAACTGGGCGGACATGCCAGCGGCGGTACCGATTCCGGTACCGCCGCAACCCTGTTCAGGGACCTTTCCGACCGAGGGACCTTTTCCGGCCGACCGACACCGACCGGCCAACCGTCGGACATCGGCCAACCGGCCAGGCAAACAGCTGACCGCCCTCAGGCCGCCCCCCGCTGAAGCGCCTCACACACGGCAGTCGACTCGCGCGCGCCCAGCTCGACCGCCTTGGCACAGTGGCCGATCCACGCCGCCATCCCCTCGGGCGTCCCGGAGGCGTACCCGTCCAGCGCGGCCACATATGCGGCCCGCCCCAGCTCCGCATACCCCACCTCGGCCGGGCAGACCGACTTCGGGTCGAGGCCGCTGCCGATCAGTACGATCCGCTCGGCGGCCCGCGCCACGAGACCGTTGTACGCACCGAAGGGGCGCAGCGCGAGCAGCTCGCCGTGCACCACGGCCGCCGTCACGATCGCCGGCGCGGAACTTCCCTTGATGATCAGTTGCGCGAGCCCGTCGAGGCGGCCCGCCACCTCGTCCGCATCGGGCAGCGGCAGCTCGACGAGCGGCTCGACGACCGGCTCTCCGTTCCGGCGCGGCCGCCCGACCGTATCGTCCTGCACTCCCGCGGACACCAGGTGCAGCCGGGCCAGGACGCGCAGCGGCGACTGGCGCCAGATGGACAGTAGCTGCCCCGCCTCGGCGGTCAGCCGCAGCGCCGCGCCGACCGTGCGCGCATCGTCGTCGCCGCTGAAGTCACTGCGCCGCCGCACCTCCTCCAGGGCCCAGTCCGCACCGGCGAGCGCGGCCGAACCGCGCGCGCCGCGCAGCGCCGCCTCGGAGGTGATCTCGTTGCTGCGCCGGCGCATGACCCGGTGCCCGTAGACGCGGTCCACGGCCTTGCGTACGGAGTCCACGGAGTCGGCCACGGTGGGCAGCGCGCCGAGGGTGACGAGCGGATCGGCAGTACTCATGAGTAAGACAGTACGCAGCGATGCCCCGCACTCCACGAAGGAGTGGTCTTCTTCACGCGAAGCCACTGCACAGTGCATTCATCCGACTACGCTTGGTGAACATGAAAATTGCTTTCGTCGGAAAGGGCGGCAGCGGCAAGACCACCCTGTCCTCCCTCTTCATCCGTCACCTCGCCGCCACCGGCACCCCTGTCATCGCCGTGGACGCGGACATCAACCAGCACCTGGGTGCCGCACTCGGTCTCGACGAGGACGTGGCCGCCGCGCTGCCCGCGATGGGCGGACAGCTGTCCCTCATCAAGGACTATCTGCGCGGCAGCAACCCGCGGATCACCTCGGCCGAGACGATGATCAAGACAACTCCGCCCGGTGAGGGCTCGCGCCTGCTACGGATCCGGGAGGACAACCCGGTCTACGAAAAATGTGCGCACGAGCTGGAACTCGACGGATCCGCAGTCCGTTTGATGGTCACAGGGCCTTTCACCGAATCCGATCTCGGCGTCGCCTGCTACCACTCGAAGGTCGGGGCGGTGGAGCTCTGTCTGAACCATCTCGTCGACGCCCGCGACGAGTTCCTGGTCGTCGACATGACGGCCGGGTCCGACTCCTTCGCCTCCGGCATGTTCACCCGCTTCGACATGACGTTCCTGATCGCGGAGCCCACCCGCAAGGGCATCTCGGTCTACCGGCAGTACAAGGAGTACGCCCGCGACTTCGACGTCGCCCTCAAGGTCGTGGGCAACAAGGTGCAGGGGCAGGAGGACATCGATTTTCTACGGGAGGAGGTCGGCGACGACCTGTTGGTGACCGTCGGGCACTCGGACTGGGTGCGCGCGCTGGAGAAGGGTCGGCCGCCCCGGTTCGCGCTCCTCGAAGCGCCCAACCGGACCGCGCTCGAAACAATGCGCACGGTCGCGGATGCTGCGTACGAGCATCGCGACTGGCAGCGCTACACCCGCCAGATGGTGCACTTCCACCGCAAGAACGCGGCGAGTTGGGGCAATGCGAAGGCCGGGGCCGACCTGGCGGACCAGATCGACCCCGACTTCGTACTCGACGAAGGCGCGGTGCTCTCGGCGGGCTGAGCGGCGCCACCCCGCCTCGGCCATGTGTCCGGCTCGCGGGCCTACTCGCCCGCCGGAGCGCCCGGGACACCCTTCGGGGCGGGAGCCGGCTTGTCGGAGAGGAAGGCCGACCAGCCCTCCTCGGGGGCCTTGCCCACCTTCAGTGTGCGCAGCTTCTCCAGGACCTTCGGGTCCTGTGCGTCCAGCCAGTCCGCCAACTGACGGAAGGAGACACAGCGGACCTCGCTCTTCGTGCAAACGCGCTCGATCGTCTCCTCGATGGCGCGCATGTACGTGCCGCCGTTCCAGGACTCGAAGTGGTTGCCGATGATCAGCGGTGCCCGGTTGCCGTTGTACGCGCGCTCGAAGCCCTCGATCAGGCCGTCACGCATCTGGTTGCCCCAGTACTCGTGCATGGCCGGGTCGCCCTGGCTGGTCTTGCCCGACTGGTTGACCATGAAGTTGTAGTCCATGGTCAGCGTCTCGAAGGCGCGGCCCGGCACCGGCACCAGCTGCATCGACAGGTCCCACAGGCCTTGCTTCTTCTCGGGCCAGACCTGGTTGTTGACGCCGCTGGTGTCATAGCGGAAGCCGAGCTCACGGGCGGCCTGCATGAAGTTCTTCTGCCCTTCCAGGCAGGGCGTGCGGGCGCCGATCAGCTCCTTGTCGTAGTCGAAGGGGAGCGGAGCGGCCTTGGTGTCACCGGTGTTGGTCTTCCAGGCCTTCACGAAGGACTTGGCCTCCGCGATCTCGTGCTTCCACTCCTCGACCGACCACTCGCCGACGCCGCCGCCCTTACCGCAGAAGTGTCCGTTGAAGTGGGTGCCGATCTCGTTGCCCTCGAGCCAGGCAAGGCGCAGCTGCTCCACGGTGTCCTTGATCCCCTGGACATCGTTGAAGCCGATGTCCGAGCGGCCGGGTGAGTGCTGCGGCGGATCGTAGAGCTCCTTCTTGTCCTCCGGCAGCATGTACACGCCACTGAGGAAGTACGTCATGGTGACGTTGTTGGCCTTGGCGACCTTGCGGAAGTGCGAGAAGAGCTTCTGGCTGTCCTCGCCCGCGCCGTCCCAGGAGAAGACCACGAACTGCGGGGGCTTCTGACCGGGCTTGAGGCGCTCGGGCTTGGCGAGGTTCGGCTGGCTGCCGGTGTATGCGGTGGAGCCGTCGCCGATGAGTCGGTTGACGCTGCCCGGGGCCGGGATCTTGGGGGCGTTCTGCGCGCCTGCCGCGCCTTTCTTCCCGGCACCTTCGCCGGACTCTCCACTCGCACAGCCGGCCAGGGCCACGGCGAGTGCCGTGGTCGCGGCCAGGCCCGCGGCAAGCCTCTTGGTGGCGGCCATGCGCCCACCTCTTCCTTCGGATCTCTGAGTACTTCGGAGTTCGAGCGCCGCCAAGGTCGCATGCAGAATGAACAGTTTTGTTCAGACAAGCCGATGAATCAGACCATTCACCAGAGAGGGTTAACGATTAGCCCATTTGCTCCGAATATCCGGTCGAAGCCTTTACTCTCCATTACGATCCGTTTACCGAGAGTTGAGAGAAGTCCCGCCGCATTACGCCGTGACCCACGGCCGCGCCCACCCCCGAGCCACACACCCGGGGGTTACCAGCGACCGCGTAGCCCCGGAGGAGACGGGAACCCATGTCTGCCGATGTCCCCAGCCCCACCAGCAACTTCAGCCACACCAGCGAGACCAGCGACACCAGCGACTCCAGCCACCCTCGCCACCCTCGCCGCTTCCGTATCGCCGGCGCCGATCTGTCCGCCTCGATCTGCGTCTTCCTGATCGCGCTGCCGCTGTCCCTCGGCATCGCACTCGCCACCGGCGCCCCGCTGCAGGCGGGCCTGGTGGCCGCCGCCGTCGGCGGGCTCGTGGCCGGTCGCTTCGGCGGTTCGCCGCTGCAGGTGGCCGGCCCTGCGGCCGGGCTCACCGTCGTCACCGCCGACCTGATCCAGCAGTACGGCTGGCGCACCACCTGCGCCATCACCGTCCTGGCCGGAGCCGCCCAGCTGTGCCTGGCGTATCTGCGGGTGGCCCGTTCCGCGCTGGCCGTCAGTCCCGCGATCGTGCACGGCATGCTGGCCGGCATCGGCATCACCATCGCCATGGCCCAGCTGCACATCGTGCTCGGCGGTTCACCGCACAGCTCGGTCATCGACAACGTCCGTGAGCTGCCTCAGCAGTTGACCGATCCGCATCCGGCCGCGCTCTCGGTGAGCGTGCTCACCCTCGTCGTCCTGTTCGCCTGGCCGCGCATCCCCTCGGCCGCCGGGCGACTGCTGCGGAAGATCCCCGCCGCGCTGGCCGCGGTCGCGGTCAGTACCGCCGTGGCCGCGTTCGCCGGGCTGCAGCTGCCCCGGGTCGACCTGCCGTCGTGGCGCAGCCACGCGCTCGTCGGGCTACCCGAAGGCCCCGTACTCGGCCTGATCGCCGCGGTGTTGACCATCACCCTGGTCGGCAGCGTCGTATCGCTGCTCTCCGCGATCGCCACCGACAAGCTGGCCGCAGCGCGCCCTGACGCGCCCCCCGTGCCGCGCGCCGACCTCGACAAGGAGCTGCGCGGACAGGGCCTGGCCAACATCGTCTCCGGTTCGCTGGGCGGGCTGCCGGTTTCCGGTGTCGCCGTGCGCAGCACGGCGAACGTGCACGCCGGGGCGGTCAGCCGGAACTCGGCGATGCTGCACGGACTCTGGGTGATCATCGCGGCCCTGTTCCTTGTGCCGGTGCTCGACCTGATCCCGCTCGGCGCGCTCGCCGCGCTCGTCATGGCGATCGGCGTGCGGATGGTCTCGGTCAACCACCTCCGTACCGTCACCCGGCACCGCGAGGTGCTCGTATACGCGGTGACGACGGCCGGTGTCGCCCTCCTCGGAGTCCTCGAGGGTGTGGCCATCGGGATCGCGGTCGCCGTCGCGGTCGCGCTGAACCGGCTGGCCCGTACGAGGATCACGTACGAGGACCGGGGCGGCATCCACCATGTGCGGGTGCGCGGGCAGTTGACGTTCCTCGCCGTGCCGCGGCTCAGCCGCGCCCTGCACCAGGTGCCGCACGGGACGACCGCCGTGGTCGAGCTGGACGGCTCGTTCATGGACCACGCCGCGTACGAGACGCTGCACGACTGGCAGGACTCGCACGCGGCGCGCGGCGGGAAGACCGAGCTGACCGGCCGTTCCGGCCCGCTGACCGCACCCACCCACGGCGGCAGTTCCCACCGTGACGCCGCCTGCGGCCACGCCTGCTGCGGCCCCTGGACGCCCTGGCGCAACCACAGCTGCGCGCCCGGGCGGACCGAGCTGCGCGGGACGCGTCAATTGGCCAGCGGGATCGACGCCTTCCAGCGCAACACCGCCCCGCTCGTGCGCGAGGAGCTCGCCCGGCTCGCCCGTGAGGGTCAGCGGCCCCAGCAGCTCTTCCTGACCTGCGCGGACTCCAGGGTCGTGACGTCGATGATCACGTCGAGCGGCCCCGGTGACCTCTTCGTCGTGCGCAATGTGGGCAATCTCGTGCCGCTGCCGGGCGCCGAGAGCGGGGACGATTCGGTGGCCGCGGCGATCGAGTACGCCGTGGACGTGCTGCGCGTGCAGTCCATCACCATCTGCGGGCACTCGGGCTGCGGGGCCATGCAGGCGCTGCTCAGCGCCCCGCCGGGAGCTGAGGATTCCCCGCTGCGGCGCTGGCTGCGGCACGGGCGGCCGAGCCTGGAGCGGCTTGCGGGCAGCGAGCAAGCCCGGGCCCGGCTCGCGGGGCGTGAGGTCGCCGATGCGGCCGAGCAGCTGTGCCTCACCAATGTGGTGCAGCAGCTTCAGCACCTGCGCTTTCATCCCGCCGTGGCGCGCGGGATCGCCGAGGGTCGGCTCGAACTGCACGGCATGTACTTCCATGTCGGCGAGGCGCGGGCCTATCTGCTCGCCGAGCCGGAGCGGCTCTTCGGCCCGGTGACGGGTGTGGAGCACCGAATGCAGGACGCCGATCCGGCCCCGGCGCAGGCGGTGCCCACCACGGCGGTCTGAACCGGATCGCCGCCTCGTCCGTGTGAGGGTGTGGCTGCCCACAACCACACCCTCACACAGGTCTAAACCAATTGGCCGTAGACCCTTGTCACCAGCAGGGTCCGTCTGATGAGCTGTGGCCTGGGACACAACGGACACTCACCCTGGGAAAGGGAGCTGTCGTGAGCAACGAATCCTTGGCCAACCTGCTCAAAGAAGACCGCAGGTTCACGCCCCCCACCGACCTGGCCGCGCACGCCAACGTCACGGCGGAGGCGTACGAACGGGCCAAGGCCGACCGGCTCGGTTTCTGGGCCGAGCAGGCCCGCAGGCTGACCTGGGAGACCGAGCCCGCCGAGACGCTCGACTGGTCGAACCCGCCGTTCGCGAAGTGGTTCGCCGACGGCCGGCTCAACGTCGCGTACAACTGCGTCGACCGCCACGTCGAGGCCGGCCACGGCGACCGGGTCGCCATCCACTTCGAGGGCGAGCCGGGCGACAGCCGCGCGATCACCTACGCCGAGCTCAAGGACGAGGTCTCCAGGGCGGCCAACGCGCTCACCGAGCTGGGCGTCCGGGCCGGCGACCGCGTCGCCGTCTACATGCCGATGATCCCGGAGACCGCGGTCGCGATGCTGGCCTGCGCGCGGATCGGCGCCGCCCACTCCGTGGTCTTCGGCGGCTTCTCCGCCGACGCGCTCGCCGCCCGCATCCAGGACGCCGACGCGAAGCTCGTCATCACCTCCGACGGCGGCTACCGCCGCGGCAAGCCCTCCGCGCTCAAACCCGCCGTGGACGAGGCGATCGGCAAGCTGCCCGAGTCGTCCGCCGTCGAACACGTCCTCGTCGTCCGCCGCACCGGCCAGGAGGACATCGCCTGGACCGAGGGCCGCGACGTGTGGTGGCACGAGGCGGTCGAGGGTCAGTCCGCCGAGCACACCCCCGAGGCCTTCGACGCCGAGCACCCGTTGTTCATCCTCTACACCTCGGGGACGACGGGTAAGCCGAAGGGCATCCTGCACACCTCAGGCGGCTACCTCACCCAGGCCGCGTACACCCACCACGCCGTCTTCGACCTCAAGCCTTCGACCGACGTCTACTGGTGCACCGCCGATGTCGGCTGGGTCACCGGCCACTCGTACATCGTCTACGGGCCGCTCGCGAACGGCGCCACACAGGTCATGTACGAGGGCACCCCGGACACCCCGCACCAGGGCCGCTTCTGGGAGATCGTGCAGAAGTACGGCGTCACGCTCCTCTACACGGCGCCCACCGCGATCCGTACGTTCATGAAGTGGGGCGACGACATCCCCGCGAAGTTCGACCTGTCGAGCCTGCGTGTCCTCGGTTCGGTCGGCGAGCCGATCAACCCGGAGGCCTGGGTCTGGTACCGCAAGCACATCGGCGGCGACACCTGCCCCATCGTGGACACCTGGTGGCAGACCGAGACCGGCGCCATGATGATCTCCCCGCTGCCGGGCGTCACCGCCACCAAGCCGGGCTCGGCGCAGACCCCGCTGCCGGGCATCTCGGCGACCGTCGTGGACGACGAGGCGAACGAGGTGCCGAACGGCGGTGGCGGCTACCTCGTGCTCACCGAGCCGTGGCCGTCGATGCTGCGCACCATCTGGGGCGACGACCAGCGCTTCATCGACACCTACTGGTCGCGCTTCGAGGGCAAGTACTTCGCCGGTGACGGCGCCAAGAAGGACGAGGACGGCGACATCTGGCTGCTCGGCCGCGTCGACGACGTGATGCTGGTCTCCGGGCACAACATCTCCACCACCGAGGTCGAATCCGCACTCGTCTCGCACCCCTCGGTCGCCGAGGCCGCGGTCGTGGGCGCCACCGACGAGACCACCGGCCAGGCGATCGTGGCCTTCGTGATCCTGCGCGGCAGCGCCGCCGAGTCCGATGGTCTGGTCGATGAGCTGCGCGGCCACGTCGGCTCGACGCTCGGCCCGATCGCCAAGCCCAAGCGGATCCTGCCGGTGGCGGAGCTGCCGAAGACCCGCTCGGGCAAGATCATGCGCCGCCTGCTGCGGGACGTCGCCGAGAACCGCGCCGTCGGCGACGTGACCACGCTGGCCGATTCCTCGGTCATGTCGCTCATCCAGTCCAAGCTGCCCTCGGCGGGCTCGGAGGACTGAGGCTCAGGACCTGGGCCCACCCCGGAACAACGGATTCCGGTCACCCGCCCATACCTACGCGAACGGGGCACTCGGCAACGCGCCGGGTGCCCCTTTCATGCGTAAAGTACCGATCACCAGATTTGTCCCTGCGGTCGCCCTGTAACGTATGTGATCGCGCAAGAAGTGCGACAAGAACACAAGGTGTGCCGGGAAGTCTGGTCGGCGACTGCTTCAGCGATCCGTCGTTGCCGTACCGACCCCGGAGGAACCGTGGCCGAGCCCAGGAAGAACCACCCGAAGGCCCTCGGCCGTCTGTCCCTGCCCGAGCGGACCTTCGTGGCGAACGCCCTGCGGACCGAGACGGTCGGCGGCGTCCTGCTCCTCATCGCCGCAGTCACCGCCCTGGTCTGGGCGAACACTCCGCTCAGCGAGACCTACGACTCCGTACGCGACTTCCACATCGGCCCCTCGGCGCTCGGCCTCGACCTGTCCATCCAGCACTGGGCGGCCGACGGCCTGCTCGCCATCTTCTTCTTCGTGGCCGGAATCGAGCTCAAGCGCGAGCTGGTCGCCGGCGATCTGCGGGATCCCAAGGCCGCGGCCCTGCCCGTGGTCGCCGCCCTGTCGGGCATGGTGGCGCCCGCGCTCGTCTACGTCCTGACCAACGTCACCGGCGACGGCTCGCTGAAGGGCTGGGCGGTGCCGACCGCCACCGACATCGCCTTCGCGCTCGCCGTACTCGCCGTGATCGGCACCTCGCTGCCGTCCGCGCTGCGCGCCTTCCTGCTGACGCTCGCCGTGGTCGACGACCTCTTCGCGATCCTGATCATCGCGGTCTTCTTCACCGACAAGCTGAACTTCGCGGCCCTCGGCGGTGCCGTGGCGGGCCTGGTCGTCTTCTGGCTGCTGCTCCGCAAGGGCGTACGCGGCTGGTACATCTACATCCCGCTCGCCCTGGTGATCTGGGGCCTGATGTACAACAGCGGCGTGCACGCCACCATCGCCGGTGTCGCCATCGGCCTGATGCTGCGCTGCAGCCGCAAGGACGGCGAAGAGGTCTCCCCCGGCGAGCACATCGAGCACACCGTGCGGCCCCTGTCCGCGGGACTCGCCGTTCCGCTGTTCGCCCTGTTCTCCGCCGGTGTCTCGGTCTCCGGCGGCGCGCTCGGGGACGTGTTCACCCGGCCCGAGACGCTCGGAGTGGTGCTCGGCCTGGTGCTCGGCAAGGCCTTCGGCATCTTCGGCGGCACATGGCTCACGGTCCGCTTCACCAAGGCCGAACTGAGCGAGGACCTGTCCTGGCCCGATGTCTTCGCGGTCTCCGCCCTCGCCGGCATCGGATTCACCGTCTCGCTGCTCATCGGCGAACTCGCCTTCAAGGGCGACACCCTGATGACCGACGAGATCAAGGCCGCCGTCCTGACCGGCTCCCTGATCGCCGCGCTGCTCGCGACGGTGCTCCTGAAGATCCGCAACGCCAAGTACCGGCGGATGTGCGAGGAGGAGGACCGCGACGAGGACTCCGACGGCATCCCGGACATCTACGAACAGGACAACCCCGACTACCACCTTCGGATGGCCGCGATCCACGAGGAGAAGGCCGCCGAACACCGCCGTCTCGCCTCGCTCAGCGCCCTGGAAAGCGAACACCGGGCCCCCGCGGGAAGCGGTGACGGCGTCAGTCCGGCATGATCTGACATTGCCGCAACTGAACAGAGCATGCCGCAGTCGAGCAGAGCACGACTGGACAGTGCACCGACGCCATGCCAGATCCGAGAAGCTTCTGACGAGGGAGACCGCGATGAGCGCAGCCGACGACGGCGACCGCAGCCTGGGACAGCTGGTCGCCTCGGCGACCGCGGAGATGTCCGCACTGGTCCATGACGAGATCGCGCTGGCGAAGGCGCAACTGCGCAAGGACGTGACGCGGGGCTTGACCGGCAGCGGCCTGTTCATCGTGGCCGCCGCCGTGCTGGTCTTCTCACTGCCGATGCTGAGCTTCATGCTCGCCTACGCGATCAACAGCTGGACCGGCGGGTTCAACGGGAACGGCGGCTGGAACCTGGCCTGGTGCTTCCTGCTCTCCTTCACGGCGAACGTGCTGCTCGCGGGGGTGCTCTGCTTCCTCGGCGTGCTCTTCTTCAAGAAGGCCAAGAAGAGCCAGGGCCCGCAGAAGGTCGCCGCCTCCGCCAAGGAGACCGCCGCCGTCGTGGGCAACGTCAAGCCGCATCCGCGCCCCGTCACCTCGCTGAGCAAGGGCGAACTGACCCAGGCCGTCGAGGACGCCCGGCCTGTGGCACGCTCGGCTTCATGACGGACCCCGCGACTGACTCCCCGGCCGCCGCGCCCGGCCCGGCCCACCCGGCGGCGCAGGCCTCCGCGGCCACTCCAGGCTCCTCGGTGGTACGCCTCGACGGGCCCTGGACACACCGGGACGTCGCCGCGAACGGGGCTCGTTTCCACATCGCCGAGATGGGCGAGGGCCCACTGGTGCTGCTCCTGCACGGCTTTCCGCAGTACTGGTGGGCCTGGCGCCACCAGCTGCCCGCGCTCGCCGAGGCGGGTTTCCGCGCGGTCGCGATGGACCTGCGCGGCGTGGGCGGCAGCGACCGCACCCCCCGCGGTTACGACCCGGCCAACCTCGCGCTCGACATCACGGGCGTCGTACGGTCCCTCGGTGAGCCGGATGCCGCGCTCGTCGGGCACGGGCTCGGCGGCTATCTCGCGTGGACCGCGGCCGTGATGCGGCCCAAGCTGGTGCGCCGGCTCGCGGTCTCCTCGATGCCGCATCCGCGGCGCTGGCGTTCGGCGATGCTCGGTGACCTGCGGCAGACCAGGGCCGGTTCGTACGTCTGGGGCTTCCAGCGGCCGTGGATCCCCGAGCGGCAGCTGGTCGCCGATGACGGTGCGCTGGTCGGCGAGCTGATCCGGGACTGGTCGGGGCCGCGGCTGCCCGATGACGAGGCGGTGGACACGTACCGCGCTGCGATGTGCATCCCGTCGACGGCACACTGCTCGATCGAGCCGTACCGCTGGATGGTGCGCTCGCTGGTGCGGCCCGACGGCTTCCAGTTCAACCGGCGGATGAAGCGGCCGGTGCGGGTGCCCACGCTGCATCTGCACGGCTCGCTCGACCCGGTGATGCGCACGCGCAGTGCGGCGGGCTCGGGCGAGTACGTCGAGGCGCCCTACCGGTGGCGGCTGTTCGACGGGCTCGGGCACTTTCCGCACGAGGAGGACCCTGCGGCGTTCTCGAAGGAACTCGTCGACTGGCTGAAGGACCCCGAGCCGGACCGCTGACGGCCTCGCCGCGCGAACAGCTGTGCCTCGAACGGCCTTTGCCCCGCGCATAGGCCGATTGAGTGCCGCCCGGGTGGTTACCGACCATGCGGCACGGGCAGACGTCGGGGTATGGGCTGGACGCACGACTACAGTGACGCAGCACGCAACCGACGCTCAGCCTCGGGGCCGGGTCCGCATCAGCGCGGCGGCCTCCGGGGCCAGGGACACAGGCCTTCCGGTGCGGCGATCGGGATCCCCCGTATCCTGCGCCGCCGCGCCCGCTGGGTATCGGCCCGGCTCAGGCATACGAGCAGAGCCTGACTCCGCAGCTCACCACCACCCCGGCACGGCGCACACCACCGGACCGCGCACGCCCCCGGACCGCACCCGCCACCGGCGCACACACCGGCACGGCGCGCACACCGGCACGGCGGACACCGCTACAGCGCGCACTCCCGCGTGTCGACCTCCTGGTTCGCCGTGCGGCCGCGGCTGATGTCCTCGCGGATCTCGTCCACCGTGAGTGCGTAGCCGGTGTCGGGGCTGTCCAGGGACTTCGCGAAGATCACGCCGTACACCTTGCCGTCCGGGGTGAGCAGCGGTCCGCCGGAGTTCCCCTGGCGGACGTTGGCGTACAGCGAGTAGACATCGCGGCGCACCGTGGCGCTGCCGTAGATGTCGGGTCCGCTGGCGTTGATCCGGGCGCGGACGCGGGCCGAGCGGACGTCGTAGGGGCCGTTCTCCGGGAAGCCGGCCACGATCGCGCCGTCGCCCGTGCGCGCCTCGCGGTCGCTGAACTTCAGCGGCCGGGCGTTCAGGTTCGGCACGTCGAGTACGGCGATGTCGCGCTTCCAGTCGTAGAGCACGACCGTGGCCTCGTACTTCTTGCCCTCCCCGCCTATCTGGACGGTGGGCTCGTCGACGCCGCCGACCACATGGGCGTTGGTCATCACGCGGCGGTCGGCGAAGACGAAGCCGCTGCCTTCGAGGACCTTGCTGCACCCGGTCGCCGTGCCGAGCACCTTCACGATGGAGCCCTTGGCGCGCCCGGGGACGGCGCTGTGGGCCAGTCCGGGGTCGGGCGGGCGGACCTCGGTGATCGGCTCGTTGGCGAAGGGGCTGAAGACCTGTGGGAAGCCGTTGTTCGCGAGTACGGAGCGGAAGTTGGTGAACCAGGTGTCGGCCTGGCCCGGCAGGGCGCGGTCGATCCCGTTGAGCAGCTTGGAGTTGCGTACCTCCTTGCCGAGCGCCGCCATCGGGGTGCCCGCGAGGAGCGAGCCGATCAGCCAGGAGACCAGGAGCAGCGCGAGCACGTTGACCAGGGCGCCGCCCGTGGCGTCCAGGAATCTCGCCGGTGACCAGGTGATGTGGCGGCGCAGCTTGTTGCCCAGGTGGGTGGTGAGGGCCTGGCCGACGGAGGCGCAGACGATGACCACCGCGATCCAGACGAACACGGCGGTGGTGCCGGCCTGCTCCTCGGTGAAGAGCTTCCAGATCACGGGCAGCAGATAGATCGCGGCGAGCCCGCCGCCCAGGAAGCCGAGCACCGAGAGGATGCCGACGACGAAGCCCTGCCGGTAGCCCACGATCGCGAACCAGACCGCGGCGAGAATCAGCAGGATGTCGAGCACGTTCACCTGATCACGCCTCGCCTCGCGTCACAGTCGCCACTCCTCGGTGGTCGGGAGGGCTGATCCCTGCGGCCGGAATCCCGGCCGGGTCCCTGTCGGATCCGGATCAGCCGTGGAACTTCGGGTGCCAAGCCTGTCATGCGCGCCAGTCGAGAGGGACCCGCCGGTCGCGGTCCCACGGTCTCTCCCAACCCGCGTAGTGCAGGATCCGGTCGATCAGGCCGGCCGTGAAACCCCAGACCAGGGCCTCGCCGACGAGGAACGCGGGCCCTTCGTGGCCACGCGGGTGCACCGCCGTCACGCGGTGTTCGGCGTCCGTGAGATGTGCCACCGGCACCGTGAACACCCGCGCCGTCTCCGCCGGATCCACCACACCGACCGGGGTCGGCTCGCGCCACCAGGCGAGGACGGGCGTGACGACGAAACCGCTCACCGGGATGTACAGCTTCGGCAGCACCCCGAAGATCTGGACGCCCGCGGGGTCGAGCCCGGTCTCCTCCTCGGCCTCCCTGAGCGCGGCCCTGAGCGGGCCCTCGCCCGCCGGATCGCCGTCCTCCGGGTCGAGCGCGCCGCCCGGGAACGAGGGCTGTCCGGCGTGCGAGCGCAGCGAACCGGCCCGCTCCATGAGCAGCAGCTCGGGCCCCCGCTCGCCCTCGCCGAACAGGATCAGGACCGCCGACTGCCGGCCCGCGCCGCTCTCGGGCGGCAGGAACCGGCTGAGCTGCTTCGGCTCGATCGTCCGGACCGCCTCGGCCACCGGCTCAAGCCACCCGGGCAGCCCTGCGCCGGTGACGGACACATCGGCGCCGTACATCCCGCTGCCCGTATGCGCCCCGCTGCTTGCGTGCGTCATGCCTCACCCCCGTACGAAGGCCTCAACGCACCACCCGCACCCGATCGTTCCCCAGGGGGTGTCCGGCACCCCCTGGTCACGCGGCCCCCAGCGGCGGCGCGGGCGTGCCCGGGTAGTCCGGCGGGGGCTTGAGGCGCTGGCCCGGCAGGCCGCCCTTCTCGTACTTGAGGAGCTTCTCCGCCTTGACCGGATCGGTCTCCCCCGCCCCGTACGAGGGGCAGAGCGACGCGATCGGGCAGGCGCCGCAGGCGGGCTTGCGGGCGTGGCAGATGCGGCGGCCGTGGAAGATGATCCGGTGCGAGAGCATCGTCCAGTCCTTCTTCGGGAAGATCTCGCAGATCAGCGCCTCGATCTTCTCCGGGTCCTCCTCGTCGGTCCACTTCCAGCGGCGCACGAGCCGGCCGAAGTGGGTGTCGACGGTGATGCCGGGGACGCCGAAGGCATTGCCGAGCACCACATTGGCCGTCTTGCGGCCGACTCCCGGCAGCTTGACGAGGTCTTCGAGGCGGCCGGGGACCTCGCCGCCGTGCTCGTCGCGCAGGGCGCGGGCCAGGCCCATGATCGACTTGGTCTTCGCGCGGAAGAAGCCGGTGGGGCGGATCAGCTCCTCGACCTCCTCCGGGTCGGCCGCGGCCAGGTCCTCGGGGGTCGGGTACTTGGCGAAGAGCGCGGGCGTCGTCTGGTTGACCCTCAGGTCCGTGGTCTGCGCGGACAGGACGGTGGCGACCAGGAGCTCGTAGGGGTTGGTGAAGTCGAGTTCGGGGTGGGCGTACGGGTAGACCTCGGCGAGCGCCCGGTTGATCCGCCGCGCCTGGCGGACCAGGCCGGTCCGGGTCTGCGGCGGCTTGGCCTTCCTGATCACCGGAGGGCCCGCGGCACCCGGCTCCTTGTCACTGTTCGCCATGCCACGAGAGTACGGGGAGGGGGTGACAGCGGGCGGGTGGTTGAGGGCGTTGACCCGAGATCCGCCATTTGCCCCATTTGCGGCTTTCGTGGATGCCCGAGCCTCCCGTTCGCGCTACGTTCGCCCACAGCTGAATCGGCGGGAGCGGCTCCGGTCCGTACACTCGTGCCCACCGCTCTCACCGGCCTGTTGGACCTCCGGCCCGGGTCATCCGCTCCGCGCGGGCGATGGCCGAATCCCACCCGTCCACGCCCGATTGGACCCCCGGTCGCACTGGACACCCCTTCAGTACGGCAAACTTGTTGTGACTGATCACACTGTTTGCTACGTCCGGCAAGATGGGCACCCAGGATGGGCACCACAGCTCATGGGCATCACAGCTCATCGAGCCGGTCGACATAGGAGAGAACTCGTGGACGACGTTCTGCGGCGCGCCCCGCTCTTCGCGGCGCTGGATGACGAGCAGGCGGCGGAGCTGCGCGCCTCCATGAGTGAGGTGACGCTCGCACGCGGGGACGCCCTGTTCCACGAGGGCGACCCGGGTGACCGCCTGTACGTGGTCACCGAGGGCAAGGTGAAGCTGCACCGCACCTCCCCCGACGGCCGCGAGAACATGCTCGCCGTCCTCGGCCCCGGGGAGCTCATCGGTGAGCTCTCGCTGTTCGACCCGGGCCCCCGTACGGCGACCGCCTCCGCGCTGACCGAGGTCAAGCTGCTCGGGCTCGGCCACGGCGACCTGCAGCCCTGGCTGAACGTGCGGCCCGAGGTGGCCTCCGCGCTGCTGCGCGCGGTGGCGCGGCGGCTGCGCAAGACCAACGACCAGATGTCCGACCTGGTCTTCTCCGATGTGCCCGGGCGTGTGGCCCGTGCGCTCCTCGACCTGTCGCGCCGTTTCGGCGTCCAGTCCGAGGAAGGCATCCACGTCGTGCACGACCTCACGCAGGAGGAGCTGGCCCAGCTGGTCGGTGCCTCGCGTGAGACGGTCAACAAGGCGCTGGCCGATTTCGCCGGGCGTGGGTGGCTGCGGCTCGAGGCGCGCGCGGTGATTCTGCTCGACGTGGAGCGGCTGGCGAAGCGCTCGCGCTGAGGTTTCCTGGTCCTCCCTGAGGTTTCCTGGTCCTCCTTGAGGTTTCCTGGTCCTCCCTGAGGTTCCCTGGTTCTACGTGGACGGGGTCGGCCCTTGCTGGGCGGGCCCCGTTTGGCGTTGGTCGGCCAGCCGAAGCCCAGATGCCGAAGCTCAGATCAGGCCGTGCTCGCGCAAATACTCGAGCTGGGCCCGGACCGAGAGTTCCGCGGCGGGCCACAGGGAGCGGTCCACGTCCGCGTAGACCGAGGCGACGACCTCCGAGGGCGTCGCCTGGCCGGATTCCACCGCGGTCTCGACCTGGGCCAGACGGTGGGCGCGGTGGGCGAGGTAGAACTCGACCGCGCCCTGGGCGTCCTCCAGGACCGGGCCATGGCCCGGGAGGACCGTGTGCACGCCGTCATCGACCGTGAGGGAGCGCAGGCGGCGCAGGGAGTCCAGATAGTCGCCGAGCCGCCCGTCGGGGTGGGCTACGACCGTGGTGCCGCGGCCGAGGATCGTGTCGCCGGTCAGGACCGCCTGGTCGGCGGGGAGGTGGAAGCAGAGGGAGTCGGCCGTGTGGCCTGGGGTGGGGACCACCCTGAGCTCCAGGCCGCCCACGTCGACGACCTGCCCGGCCGCCAGGCCCTCGTCGCCAAGACGCAGCGCCGGGTCCAGGGCCCGTACCTGCGTGCCGGTCAGTTCGGCGAAGCGGGCCGCGCCCTCCGCGTGGTCCGGGTGCCCGTGGGTGAGCAGCGTCAGCGCGATGCGCTTGCCCGCCTGCTCGGCCGTGTCGACGACCTGCCGCAGATGCGCCTCGTCCAGCGGCCCCGGGTCCACCACGACCGCGAGCGGGGAGTCCGGCTCGGCGAGGATCCAGGTGTTCGTGCCGTCCAGCGTCATCGCGTTCGCGTTCGGCGCGAGGACGTTCACGGCGCGGGCGGTCGCCGGGCCGGAGAGCACCCCGCCGCGGGGCTGGCCGGGCAGGGCGGATGCGTTGGTCATGCGGTGGGGCCGTTCTGGTGGGTCCGGTGCTGCGGGTGCGGCGGGTGCGGCGGGTGCGGCTGTTCGGGCTCCGGCTCGGGTGTCGAGCCGTTCCGGGACGCCGAGTCCGGCGCGGGTGTCTCGTCCGGCTCAGGTGTCTCCAGCGTGATGTGCTTGGTGAATTCGTCGTGTCCCGGCCAGGAGAGGACCAACTCGCCGTTCTCCAGGCGCGCCTGGGCAAGCACCGGGGTCAGGTCACGTTCCGCCGAGGAGGCGAGCGCCCCGGCCGCGCTCGCGTACGGCTCCAGCTGGCGCAGCGTGGTGATCGTGGGCGGCATCATCGTCAGCTCGCCGCGGTCGTAGCCGCCCGCGGCCTGTGAGGGCCGGATCCACACCGTACGGTCCGCCTCCGTGGAGGCGTTGCGCGTACGCTGCCCCGCCGGCAGCGCGGCCACGAAGAACCACGTGTCGTAGCGCCGCTTCTCGAACTCCGGGGTGATCCAGCGCGCCCACACGCCGAGCAGATCGGAGCGCAGGACGAGCCCGCGACGGGCCAGGAACTCCGCGAAGGACAGCTCCCGCTCCACCAGGGCGACCCGGTCCGCCTCCCAGTCGTCGCCCGTCGTGTCGCCGACGACGGAGTCCGCGGTCGGCCCGGCGAGCAGCACGCCCGCCTCCTCGTACGTCTCACGCACGGCCGCGCAGACGATCGCCTGCGCCTCGCTCTCGCCGACCCCGAGGCGCTTCGCCCAGACGGCGAGCGAGGGGCCCGCCCAGTCGACGTGCCGGTCGTCGTCGCGCGGGTCGACGGAACCGCCGGGGTAGGCGTACGCGCCACCGGCGAACGCCATCGAGGTACGGCGGCGCAGCATGTACACATCCGTGCCCTGCGCGCCGTCGCGCAGCAGCAGCACGGTCGCGGCCCGGCGCGGGACCGCGGGCGTCAGCTCACCGTTCGCGAGCGCCCGGATCCGCTCGGGCCATTCGGGCGGGTACCACTGGCCATTGGACATGCGCGGAGGCTATCTGCTCCCGCCGGGATGTTCGAGAGGCGACCGAATCCGGTACGGCGGACAGCTCACCGGATACGGCGAGGTCCCGGCCACTGATGGCCGGGACCTGAAGGTGAGTGTCGGAGTGCGGGGGTGGGGGATGCGGTGGGGGTGCAGTGTTTCGCTGGACAGTCCCCGCCCTCCCTGGGGGCCGAAGCCCTTGTCCAGGCTACCGCCGCCCACTGACAACGCCGGGCAACCCACTGACAACGCCAGACAGGAAGCCCTCAGTGCCAGGCAGGAGGCCCTCAGCACCAGGCAGGAGGCCCTCAGCCTTCCTCGAGCTCCACCACGACCTCGACCTCGACGGGCGCGTCGAGCGGCAGCACCGCCACCCCCACCGCGCTGCGCGCGTGAACGCCCTTCTCGCCGAAGACCTCGCCGAGGAACTCGCTGGCGCCGTTGAGCACCGCGGGCTGGCCCGTGAAGTCCGTCGCGGAGGCGACGAAACCGGTGACCTTGACGATCCGCGCCACACGGTCGAGGTCCCCGGCGGCCGACTTAACCGCGGCGAGCGCGTTCAGCGCGCAGGTGCGGGCCAGGTCCTTGGCCTCCTCGGGCGTCACCTCGGCGCCGACCTTGCCGGTCGTGGGCAGCTCGCCCTCCACCATCGGGAGCTGGCCCGCGGTGTACACGTACGCGCCGGTACGCACGGCCGGCTGGTAGGCCGCGAGCGGCGCCACGACGCCGGGCAGCTTCAGGCCGAGCTCGGCGATCCGGGCCTCGACGGCCCCGCTCATGCCTGCTTCTCCCGCTTCATGTACGCCACGAGCTGCTCGGGGTTGTTGGGCCCGGGCACGACCTGGACGAGCTCCCAGCCGTCCTCGCCCCAGGTGTCAAGGATCTGCTTGGTCGCGTGCACGAGAAGCGGCACCGTCGCGTATTCGAACTTGGTGGTCATGGGCCGAGCGTAATGGACCCCGGGGCCTGTGTCGGAAGCGGCGTCCTGGGGCGGACGCCACTTCCGACACGGCCCAGAGGAATCAGCGGAGGCCGCTTCCGGCACGGGCCCCGAGGAATCAACCGCCGCCGACTGGTTACGCTCGAAGGCGTGAGCAGGCTTCAGGTCGTCAGCGGCAAGGGCGGGACCGGTAAGACCACGGTCGCCGCCGCCCTCGCACTCGCCCTCGCCACCGAGGGCAAGCGCACCCTTCTCGTCGAGGTCGAGGGCCGCCAGGGCATCGCCCAGCTCTTCGAGACCGAGGCGCTGCCCTACGAGGAGCGCAAGATCGCGGTCGCTCCGGGCGGCGGCGAGGTCCATGCCCTCGCGATCGACGCCGAGCTCGCGCTGCTCGACTATCTGCAGATGTTCTACCGGCTCGGCGGCGCGGGCCGCGCGCTGCGCAAGCTCGGCGCCGTCGACTTCGCGACGACGATCGCGCCGGGCGTACGGGATGTCCTGCTGACCGGCAAGGCCTGCGAGGCGGTGCGACGCAAGGACAAGCGGGGACGGTTCACGTACGACTACGTGGTGATGGACGCGCCGCCCACCGGCCGGATCACCCGCTTCCTCAACGTGAACGACGAGGTGGCCGGGCTCGCGAAGATCGGGCCGATACACAATCAGGCGCAGGCGGTCATGCGGGTCCTCAAGTCCGCCGAGACCTCGGTGCACCTGGTGACGCTCCTGGAGGAGATGCCCGTCCAGGAGACCCTCGACGGGATCGCCGAGCTGCGCGCGGCCGGGCTTCCGGTGGGCCGGATCCTGGTGAACATGGTGCGGCCGGTACTGCTCGACGGCCCGGTGCCCGGGGACGTACGGCGTACGCAGATCGCGCGCGAGCTCTCGCGGGCCGGGCTCGGCGGGGCGCGCAAGGGCGGGCTCGCCGAGCAGCTGGTCGATCCGCTGCTCGAACAGGCCGCCGAGTACGCGGAGCGGATCGCGCTCGAGGAGGAGCAGCGCGCCGAACTCGCCGGCGCCGCGCTTCCCGTACAGGAGCTGGAGTTCCTGAGCGAGGGCGTCGACCTGGCCGGTCTGTACCGCCTCGCCGCCGCGCTCCGCGAGCAGGGAGTCGGAGGCGCATGATGCCGGAACGGAGCGGCATGACGCCGGAACGGAGCGGCATGACGCCGGAACGGAGCGGCATGACGCCGCAGCAGAGCGGCATGACGCCGGGACGGAGCAGCATGACTCTGGACGGAGCCGTATGACGCTGGATGTTCCCCCCGCGCTCGCCGTGGATCCGCTGCTCGACGATCCGGGGACCCGGATCATCGTGTGCTGCGGCGCGGGCGGCGTGGGCAAGACCACGACCGCGGCGGCGCTCGGGCTGCGCGCGGCGGAGCGCGGCCGCAAGGTGGTCGTCCTGACCATCGACCCGGCGCGGCGCCTGGCCCAGTCGATGGGCATCGACTCGCTCGACAACACGCCGCGGCGGGTCAAGGGCGTCGAAGGCGATCGAGGAGGGGCATCGCCCGGCGATCCGGATCAGGGCGGTGGCGGGCGACGGGCGGGCGAACTGCACGCCATGATGCTGGACATGAAGCGCACCTTCGACGAGATCGTCGAGGCGCACGCCGATGCCGAGCGGGCCCGCGCGATTCTGGAGAACCCCTTCTACCAGTCGCTCTCTGCCGGTTTCGCCGGCACGCAGGAGTACATGGCGATGGAGAAGCTGGGGCAGCTGCGGGCGCGTGACGAGTGGGATCTGATCGTCGTCGACACGCCGCCTTCGCGTTCGGCGCTCGACTTCCTGGACGCCCCGAGCCGGCTCGGCTCCTTCCTGGACGGCAAGTTCATCCGGGTGCTGATGGCGCCCGCGAAGGTCGGCGGGCGGGCCGGGATGAAGTTCCTGAACGTCGGCATGTCGATGATGACGGGCACACTCGGCAAGCTGCTCGGCGGCGCGTTCCTCAAGGACGTACAGACCTTCGTGGCCGCCATGGACACGATGTTCGGCGGGTTCCGTACGCGGGCGGATGCCACCTACAAGCTGCTGCAGGCGCCGGGGACGGCCTTCCTGGTGGTGGCCGCGCCCGAGCGGGACGCGCTGCGCGAGGCCGCGTACTTCGTGGAGCGGCTCGCCGCGGACCGGATGCCGCTCGCCGGGCTCGTACTCAACCGGGTGCACGGCAGCGGCGCCGCACGGCTCTCGGCCGAGCGGGCACTCGCCGCGGCGGAGACGCTCACGGCGCCGGAAACACTCTCGGCCCCGGAGACGCTCACGGCGCCGGACGGTGGCGTACAGGATCAGGATGGTGGCGTACAGGATCAGGAGCCGGCGGAGCGCCCGGATGACGAACGGCCCATAGAAAATCATGAAGCGGACCGCATTGTGGATCAGGAGGGCGGGAAGGAAACGGTTCGTACCTCTCCCGGCCCCCCGGCATCCTCCCCGGACCCCGGAGACACCAGCCTGCCCGCCCAACTCACCGCGGGACTCCTGCGGTTGCACGCCGAACGGATGCGGCTGCTCGCGCGCGAGCAGCGCATGCGCGACCGCTTCACCGCGCTGCACCCGGAGGTCCCGGTGGCCGAGGTGACCGCGCTGCCGGGCGATGTCCACGACCTCGCGGGGCTGCGGGACATCGGCCGGCGGCTCGCGTCCGATGACCGGCCGGACGGAGCTTCGCCTGAGCGGGACGGAGCTTCCGCCTGAGCGGGGCCCGTGCCGGACGCCCGCTAACCCACCGCCGCGAAGCTCTCGTACGCCTCGCTGTCCTCCGCGTCCACACCCACGGGCAACAGGCCCGTGCCACGCTCGTATTCGCTGCGGGCCGTCTCGAGCAGTCGGCGCCAGGACGTGACCGTGGGCCGTCGGCGCAACAGCGCGCGCCGCTCCCGCTCGGTCATTCCGCCCCACACGCCGAACTCGACGCGGTTGTCCAGGGCGTCCGCAAGGCACTCCGTGCGCACCGGACATCCGGTGCACACCGCCTTGGCCCTGTTCTGTGCCGCACCTTGTACGAACAGTTCATCCGGATCAGTAGTGCGGCAGGCTGCCTGCGCACTCCAGTCAACTACCCAGCCCATACCGGCGCCGTCCTCTCCCGAATCGAGGCTCCCCCACGGCGGCAGCGGCATATTCACCGCCGCCAGTTGAGGACGTTACGGAAGGTGGGCACAGCGCAACACCCCCTTCGGGCCCAATCCTGAATGGCCCGAACGGACTATGCGTAAGCGGCAGATCACCCGACGGAGTGAGCTGCGGACATGCGTGAGCAACCCGACAGAACGGGGCAGTTCAGCTGAGTCACAACGGGCGCCGAATGACGCATGGGGCGGAAACGGACAGCTCTCCGGCTGCTTTCGGGGGTGACGGAACCTTGAAGTGGAACCGCCTCGTCGTGACAGTTGTGAGCAGCTTAGGCCAACGCCTGCGCGCCTGTCCGGCGAATGGGAAGCTTGGCCCCCCGCACCCTGCCGTGACACACCTCACAGGCGACACGGGTGCGTATCGACGTTCCCACGGGGGTGCGCTCCCTCGGCACGCATAGGTGTACGGATTAGGCTGCCCCTCATGGGTAAGAAGCTCTCCGGCGGTGGACTGTCGCCGACGCAGCAGGTCGCGAAGTTCCTCGGAGTCAGCGTGCTCGCGGGCGCGGTCATGGCGGGAATCGCCATGCCGGCGGCGGGGGTCCTCGGCCTGGCCGCCAAGGGCTCGGTCGAGGAGTTCGACGAGATCCCGGCCAATCTCAAACAGCCGCCGCTGATGCAGCGCACCACGATCACCGACGCGAACGACAAGCCGATCGCCACGGTCTTCGCCCGCGACCGCACCCTGGTGCCGCTCAAGGACATCTCGCCGTACATGCAGAAGGCGATCGTCGCGATCGAGGACTCTCGCTTCTACGAACACGGCGCGGTCGACCTCAAGGGCATCCTGCGCGCGGTGAACGAGAACGCCCGCTCGGGCGGCGTCTCGCAGGGCGCCTCGACCCTCACCCAGCAGTACGTGAAGAACGTCTTCGTCGAACAGGCGATGAACGACGCGGAGAAGTTCCGCGAGGCCACCGAGCAGACCATCGGCCGCAAGATCCGCGAGCTGAAGTTCGCGATCCAGCTCGAGAAGGAACTCGGCAAGAAGAAGATCCTGGAGAACTACCTCAACATCACGTTCTTCGGACAGCAGGCCTACGGCATCGAGGCCGCCTCGCACCGCTACTTCTCCAAGTCCGCCAAGGACCTGAACCTGCCGCAGGCCGCGATGCTCGCGGGCATCGTGCAGTCGCCGAGCCGCTACGACCCCATCAACGACGAGCAGGAGGCCAAGAAGCGCCGCAACGTCGTACTGCAGCGGATGGTCGCCACCGGCGACATCTCGCAGGAGGAGGCGGACGAGGCCCAGGCGAGCGAGCTCGGCCTCAAGGTCTCCCAGCCGAAGAACGGCTGCATCACCTCGACGATGGGCGCGGCCTTCTTCTGCGACTACGTCGAACAGGTCTTCCTCGACAGCCCGGCCTTCGGCGACACCCGCGAGGAGCGGGTCGAGAAGTGGAAGCGCGGCGGCATGCGGATCAGGACGACACTCGATCCGAAGGCCCAGAAGTCGGTGCAGGCCTCGCTGAAGAACCACGTCTACCAGAAGGACGACGTGGCCTCGGCCATCACACTCGTGGAGCCGGGCACCGGCAGGATCCTCGCGATGGGACAGTCACGTCCGTACGGCGGCAACGCCAAGAAGAACGAGACGGTCATCAACTACTCGGTCGACAAGCGGATGGGCGACAGCCAGGGCTTCCCGTCCGGTTCGACCTTCAAGCCGTTCGTGGCGGCCGCCGCCATCGAGCAGGGCCTTCCGCTGAACCAGACCTACGCGGCACCGTACGAGATGCCGTATCCGAGCCCGATCCAGGGCTGCGAGACCACCTACAAGAATATCAACGACGAGAAGATCCCGAACGAGAACAGCTCCGAGGTGGGTCCGTACTCGCTGAAGGAGGCGATGAAGCTCTCGGTCAACACCTACTTCATCGAGATGCTCGCCGAGATCGGCATGTGTCCCGTCGTAGACATGACCAAGAAGCTGCATGTCACCCAGGGCAGCGGAGAGCCGATCTCCGAGCAGCCGTCACCGCTGACCCTCGGCACCGACTCCGTCTCCCCGCTGACCATGGCGAGCGCGTACGCGACCTTCGCCAACCGCGGCACCTACTGCTCGCCCATCGCCATCGAGTCGATCACCGACGCCGAAGGCAAGGCGCTGGAGGTGCCCAAGTCGACCTGCGAGCAGGCGATGTCGGTGGAGACGGCCGATGCGATCAACACACTCCTGAGCGACGTGATCGACTCCGGTACGGGACAGTCGGCGGGCCTGACCGGCCGCCACAACGCGGGCAAGACCGGTACGACGGACGGACGCCGCAACGCCTGGTTCGTCGGCTACACGCCGAACCTGTCCGGAGCGGTCTGGGTCGGCTCCCCGACGCAGAGCGTCAAGATGGAGAACATCTGGATCGGCGGCGTCTACCGCCAGAAGGTGTTCGGTGGCCAGGTTCCCGGTCCCATCTGGCGCGACGCCATGAACGGCGCCCTGGCCGAGAAGGAAGCCGCGCGCTTCAACCTGATCCACATCCCGGACCCTCCCAAGAAGGACAAGGACAAGGACGAGGACGGAGACTGGGACGACGACAAGCCCGGCCGTCCCGGCGGCGGGCACAACGGCGGCACGGACGGCGGCGGTGACGGCGGCGGTGACGGCGGAGACAACCCCTACCCCGACTTCACGCTCCCGCCGGACGTCCTCGGCGGAGGCGGTGGCAACGGCGGCTGGCCCGACCCGCGCTGACCCGCGCGCCCCCGGTACGTAGATGAGGGCGCCCCCTGGAACCTCGGTTTCCAGGGGGCGCCCTCGCTGTACGGGTCGGCCCGGCCGGACCGTACGGGTCGGCTGTACGGCGTGGCCAGGCCGGCCGACGCCGGCTAGCCGACCAGCGCCTGCTAGCCGGCCAACGCCTGCTTGACCGCGGCGGCCACACGGCCGCCCTCGGCCTGGCCGGCCACCTTCGGGTTGACGATCTTCATGACCTGCCCCATGGCCCGCGGCCCCTCGGCACCCGCAGCCTTCGCCTCCTCGACAGCCTGGGCGACGATCTGCCCGAGCTCGTCATCGCTCAGCTGCTTCGGCAGATACGCGGCTAGCACCTCGCCCTCCGCCTTCTCGCGCTCGGCCGACTCGGCGCGCCCGCCCTGCGCGAAGGCCTCCGCGGCCTCGCGGCGCTTCTTCGCCTCGCGGGTGATCACCTTCTGCACCTCGTCGTCGGAGAGCTCGCGCTTCTCCTTGCCCGCGACCTCTTCCTTGGTGATCGCGGCGAGCGTCATCCGGAGGGTGGCGGAGCGCAGCTCGTCGCGCGCCTTGATGGCGGCGTTGAGGTCGTCCTGCAGCTTGGTCTTGAGCGTGGTCATGGCATCAGTGTCGCAGGTGCGGCGGGTGCGCCGCCCGCGCATTTCCCTCCCGCACGAAGCGGGGGTCGCGGGGCCAGACGGAGGCGAGGCGGGAACGGGGGCAGGGGGCGAGCCGGAGGGAATCCGGAGGGCAACGCGGCGCAAACAACCGGACTGTGACCCTCCGCATCCGTCTGCGACGATGGGCACCATGCGCGCGCGATACGGAGTACCCCTGGGCATCACCGCGGCAGCCGCCGCGGGTCTCGTCTACGCGGCCGGAATCGAGGTGCGCTCTTTCCGGCTGCGGCGAGTGACCGTGCCCGTCCTGCCCGCCGGCATGCGGCCGCTGCGCGTCCTGCAGGTCTCCGACATCCACATGGTCAGCGGCCAGCACAAGAAGCGCCGCTGGCTGCAGTCGCTCGCGGGCCTGCGCCCCGACTTCGTCATCAACAGCGGCGACAACCTCTCCGACACGGAGGCCGTCCCCGAAGTCCTCGACGCGCTCGGCCCGTTGATGGACTTCCCCGGCGCGTACGTCTTCGGCTCGAACGACTACTACGGCCCGAAGTTCCGCAACCCCGGCCGCTACCTCATCGAAAAGGTCCAGGGCAAGCACGGCCTCAACGGCCAGGGCCCCGCCGTCGGCGTCCCGCACAACCCCTGGGAGGAGCTGCGCGACGGCTTCGACGCGGCGGGCTGGCTCGGCCTGAGCAACTCCCGCGGCACCCTCAAGATCGACGGCTACGAGATCGCCTTCACCGGCCTCGACGACCCGCACATCCTCCGCGACCGCTACGCACGCGTGGCGGGCGGCCGGGACACGGGGGCCGACTTCTCCATCGGCCTCGTCCACGCCCCGTACCTCCGCTCGCTCGATGCGTTCACGGCGGACGGCTATCCGCTGATCCTCGCCGGACACACCCACGGCGGCCAGCTCTGCATCCCCTTCTACGGAGCGCTCGTCACCAACTGCGACCTGGACACGGACCGCGTCAAGGGCCTCTCCACGCACACCGCGGGCGAGCACACCTCGTACCTCCACGTATCAGCAGGCTGCGGCGCCAACCGCTACACCCCGGTCCGCTTCGCCTGTCCACCGGAGGCGACGCTGCTGACGCTGGTGGAACGGGAGCGCTGAGCACGCTGCGGACGCGCGCGGCACTGTCTACGGTGACCCCATGACGACGGAGCCGCACTCGGCTCCCACCCCGCCCCGGCCGGACGAACCCGCACCCGGACGGCGGGCACCCCAGCCCGCGCCACAGCCCGGACCCCACCCCGGGCCATCCGCGCGGCGCCCCCTCGCCGCAGCCTTCCGCGCCCTGATCTCCCTGGCCGCCCTCACGGGCATCGCCATCAATCTCCTCCTGAGCGACAGCACCCTGCGCGTCCTCAGCTACTTCACGATCCAGACCAACATCCTCGTCGCCGTCGTCTTCGCCCTCGCCGCCCGGCGCGCCTGGAAGGGCGACCCCCCACTCCCCGCCTGGGCGACCACCGGCACGGTCCTCTACATCTCCATCACCGGACTCGTCTACCACGCGATCCTGGCGAACGCCTCCTCCGGCTTCTCCATGACGGACGAGACCGCCGCCGGCCTGACCGGCTGGCGCGAGGCAGCCAACCAGCTCCTCCACACGGCCACCCCACTGGCCGCCGTCGCCGACTGGCTCCTCCTGACCCGCCCGGGCGGCCTCCGCCCCCGCCACGCCGCCCTCTGGCTCCTCTACCCGCTGGCCTACCTGGCCTTCTGCCTGCTCCGCGGCGCGCTCATGCCCCCGGGCTCCGAGGCCCGCTACCCGTACCCCTTCGTGGACGTCGACCAGCACGGCTACCCGGCCGCCCTGCGCAACGCCGTCATCCTCGGCCTCAGCTTCTACGCCCTTGCCCTGACCTTCCTCACCCTGGACCGCATCCGCCCCGCCCCACACCCCCACCGAAACCGGATTTCGTCTACGGGCGCGGGTCCGCTAAAGTAATCGATGTCGCCGCGACCTGCAGCAGTGCAGAGCACGGAGCACGACATCGGGGTGTAGCGCAGCTTGGCAGCGCGCTTCGTTCGGGACGAAGAGGTCGTGGGTTCAAATCCCGCCACCCCGACAGCTGAAACACCAGGTCAGGGGCCTGATCCGCATCGCGGGTCGGGCCCCTGACTCGTTCCTGGAGATCGTTTGGGAGAAATCTGGGAGAAGATCTTGGTCTGCTTCTCCCAGCGGACGATCGCCCGGCGCGGGAGGCACGCCTCCTACGCGTCCGCTCGTACCTGCACGTTCGCGAACTCCAGTCGCCTACTCGACCCGAGGACAGCCTGTGGACTACGGCTTCGGCAGCGCCAACGACGCCGACAACAGCGCCTCCGAGCAAGCGGGGCGCCCGTGCGCAGTCTGCGGCACGGTGATGGAGTATTGGCGCCCGCGCAGCCAGAAGTACTGCTCCGATCCTTGTCGCACCTCGGCCGCCAAGAGGCAGCGGGTCGAACGCCCAAAGGACGCGCCGAAGGTGCGACGCCCGAAGCAGACGCTCACGCCGGGGACACCTCCGGTGCCCGACCTCGCCAGGACCCGCAAGGTTCCTGGTGATCCTTACTGGAACCCGATCCTGGCGGCTGCGGAACGCGCCACGGGCGGCGAACCTTGCCGGATCTGCGGCGAGGCCGTGCCAAAGAGCGCGCACTGGGAGCACCGTGATCGGCACGTCTGCTCGGGTCGGTGCAATACCACTCTCAAACGGCGCACGAAGGCGCGGATCGAGAAGGGTGAAATCGACCTGGCCGCCATCCCGGATCGGGGTGACCGGTCCTCCGCCGATGCCGACCAGCGCGCTCGGTTCGGGGCGGCACGGAAACCGCAGGTCTTCGGTACCAGGACGGCCGGCGACGACTTCCCCTATGAGTTCTACGGGTTGAGCCCCATCGAGGGCGATGTCATCGAGCGGCACTGCTCCATCACGACGTACGCCACCGCCACCTCCCTGGGTGCCGTCGATCTCGTCGCCCTGGTGCGCGCCAACTCCGAACCCGACGCCGAACCCATGGTCGCGATCCACCAGCAGACCGGCGCACTCCTCGCGTACACGGACCGGGTCCTCTGGTGGACCAAGGTGCCCGGCCAGGAGCACCCCATGGTCCAGCAGACGTCGTTCGAGGGGGACGACGGGCAGTGGTGGCACTGGCAGAACGAAATCTTCCGCGACGTGGACGAGGACGGGAAGACCTACGACTGGGAAGCCTGGGTCTGCGTCGCCGAGCCGACGCCCACTCTCTGGACCCCGGCACACATCGCACGCTCCGAAAAGCAGCGGCGCTCCACTCGGGCGCGCAACAGCTACCAGGCCCGCATGCGCGGCTATGGCACTCTCAACGCAGGTGCTGATCAAGTGGACCCGTTCGACATCTACGAACGCGACCAATGGGTCTGTCAGTTGTGTCAGCGCCCGATGAACCCTGCCGTCGAGTGGCCCGACCTGTGGTCCTCCACCCTTGACCACGTCAAGCCTGTTGCTGAGGGTGGGGCGCACACGGCCGAGAATCTGCAGGCAGCCCATTGGATCTGCAACATCCGCAAGGGAGACACCTGGGGGCCTGGCGAAACCCAACGCTCTTAGAGGGGGCTTCGCTCGGCGTGACGCTGTCGCCGCACTGCGTCCCGCCCTCAGCAGTTCATCGCACGACGGACAGATGCGATCGGTTGGCCTTGCCAGCGTGACCTCGGCCGTCACCCTCCTGCGAAGTGACGACCAGCCCGAAAACGAGATCATTAAGGTCGGCAGGCTGGAGGTGCAGCTCACGGGCAATATCCGTAAGTCGCGTTCCTTCGCTCCGCAGGGCCGTGAACACCTTGCCCAAGACCTGCGATGTTTCACGGACTACGCCGCTGCGGGGCTCTGACTTGCGATAGCCGAGGCGGCTGAGTTCCACGCAGTGAGTTCGGTACTGCCACTCGGTGGTCAGACCCAGTTCGTGCAGCCGGTGAGCGAGGGCCATGGCGGCGACCTTCCAGCGGTGCTTGGCCTGGAGGATCCAGGTGGTGCTCGCACCGTGCGGGGCATGCGCGAGCACATCTGCTCGCGGCATGAGAAGCGCAGCTGCGAACCGGTGAGCCTCGGCCTCAGCCTGCGGACCGTGTGGCATTTGCTCTTCGCCGTGGAGGACGAGGTGCCCCAGTTCGTGGGCCGCGTCGAAACGCCCCCGTTCGGCGGTCTTCTCAGTGCTTAGCAGCACGAACGGAATCCCACGGTCCCAGAAGGAGAACGCATCAACCTCGGGACAGTCGCGGGAAAGCGAGAAGACGCGCACTCCGTGCGCCTCCAGGAGGTGCACGGAGTTGAGGATCGGCGCGTTACCGAGGCCCCAGCGGGCCCGCACCAGCATGGCGGCTTCCTCTGCAGCAACGTTTGCGCCCGCCGCTTCGCCTGGATGAGGAATCTGCTCCTCGCCGGGTCCGAGGCGGCTGAAGGACGTGAGCGAGGGGATATCGGCGGCGGGCAGACGAAAGTGTCCACCGATCCAGTCTTGCAGCACCCGCGCCAGCCGCCCCGAACTGAGGGCGATGTCCCGCTGAGAGGCAGTCATCTTGCTCAAGGCGCGGAAGCTCACCGAGTCCACCGTCAGCTCGGCGACCTCCTCGGCGCTGAAGAAGGAGTGCGGGAACTCCAAGGACGCTGCGATGGATGCCAAGGACTGCGGACTGGGGGTTGCCCGTCCGTTCTCGAAATCGGACAGCCTGCGTGGGGTCAGACCGGCCATTTGGGCAAGGCGGGTAACGGTCAGCCCCCGACGCTTGCGCGCCAGGATCAACCGAGATGCGGTGGTCATGGGAGGAACCAAGTGTTGTGGTCGTGCTGGATGGTCAGGACAGGCGCTCGATCGGGATGTCGATACCACCCTGGCCGTCGTCGACATCGTCGACGAACGGAGTAAAGCCTTCGAAGTCGATCCAGGGAAGGATGATCCGCTCGTACCAGCTGCTGATCTTGCCACGGCTGCCCGGCTCGTTCGGAAACGAGAGCTCGGCGTGAAGCCGTGTCCCGTGGTCGGTCCTTACGTGGTGATAGAGCAAGAACCAGGTGGGGATCCCGTCACCGACGTCCTGTCGCTCGGCCTCCGGATCGCGCTCGCCGAAGAGCAGCAGTTGCCGGTTGGTCTCCACCCTCTTCATCACCGCGTTTCCCTTCGCGTAACGCGTGGAGGGCGTCAGAGCTGCGTACCCGGTCTCCGCACTGCCGCTGGAGGCTGTGATCGCGAAGTCACCGGACGGTGCAACGACGAGCGGAACATTGCTGGGGCTCGCGCTGGCCCATCCCTTCGGGACGTAGGTCTCCCGCAGGAAGCGGACCGTGCGGCCCCAGAAAATGTTGCCGGGCAGCGAGACCGGGTCCAGTGGTGTGCAGAAGCTGCGCTCCGCTTCAGCTCGGCGCAGAGCGTTCTCGATCTCCTCGGCGGACAGCCCCAGCTCAGCGAGCCGATCACGAACCCGAGGGTTTTCCACGTGCACGACAGACATGCCCAGCCTCTCGACTCACCAGCTCGACTTCCGGAAATCCTCCCTCATATGAGGGAGGAAATCAAGAAACAAGGCTGGTCAACCTTCCGACCGCAGGCCGTCGCCGTGCGAACAAGCAAGTCCTCGGCCGGCCCCGGCCGTGAACGAGTCACCCAGCAGGTTGCCCGTGCACGCAACAACCTGGCGCCTGTCTGACCCGGCCCCTCGGGAGTCATCCCGCTCCCCGAAACCCCCGCGAGCCCATCTCAACCCGCCCCACCAAACCGGCCGTCTCCCGAGGTCTGACAGTTCAGGTGACGCGACCGTCATGAGGCATTAGGAAGCCCTTTGGCGACTGGCTGATCATCATCTCGCGGTCCCTCATCGGAGGTAGGTCAACTCCGTCCAGAGGGTTGTCATGAGGGTGGTGGAACAGTTCCCTGCGCGCATTGTCCGCGAGGCGCTGATTCAGCTCCTTGGCCAGCTTGGTGTGGGTTCGCACGAAGAAGTCATCATGTCCCGGCGATGCCATGATGATGGCTGCCCGCCGATCGTCCGCACGCACCAGCGTCACCGGGTGATCTGGGATAAGTAGCGTGCGACGCTCGAACTTGATCAGGCCCCATGAGCGTGCCATGAACACCTCGTAGGCCGTCATCATGGACTGGCCCATCGACGCCATGTGGTCGTTGACCGACATCTCGGCGTAGTAGGCGTCGAAGTCCGTCAGCTCGTCCCACAGTGCATCGACCTGCTCGTCCGAGACAGGCTCCGTGGAGGTCTCTTCGAGACGCCTGCGGATCTCAAGTGAAATTGATGCTCCTACGCTGGCTCCTCGATCCGGTCACCAGCTTGCTGGCGGTACGGCTTCGTGCCCGGAACCGCGAACGTATGTCGTACGAGGCGGCCTGGAGACTGGCCCGCGTCACTCGGCACCCCGACGAGATGGGGTATCGCCTGCACGGCCATCTCCCGGAGGACCCCACGGAGGTGACCGGGCCGCCGTGATCGCAGCCGCCCAACGTGGCTGCGGTCGGTCAGCCCCTTACTGCGCGTTTGTAAGATCCGCAGGTGGGGGTGCGAGCAGGCGCAGGGCGTCGCGCCCTTGTCACTGGAGCTCGACCGTAACGCCGAAGGATTCGAGGAGTCGCACGATCTCCTCGAAGTAGCTGAGTCCCTTCTCGGCGTCCCAGATGTCGTCCGCCAGCGCCTGGCGAGCGACATCTGCGTCGTGCCAGATCAAAGTAAAGGGTGCCGTCACGCCGAAGCCGCCGTGCAGGCAGTCCTTGAAGGCGTTCCACTCCCGTCCGTAATAGCCGCCGGGACCCGCCAGCGCCTCAGCCATGGCGCAGTGCAGGCCAGGCACGTCAGTGATGTACGCACCGTCGAGATAGTGGACACCACCCAAGCGGTCCGGGCCCTGTTCGTTCATACCGGTGGCGGTCAGGTCGAGCCACTCGAACCTGCCCTCGGCGGAGAGCGGAGCCCATTGATTACAGATGTCCGGGGCGCCCCGGTACCAGGTCTCCCAGATCGGGCGGGCCAGTAGCGGCGGCCTGCCCTCGCCGCCGTTGGTGAGCTCGACGTCGAGCAGGCTGCCGCCCAGTACGGACGGCCGGGCGGTCTCGATGCGCAGATAGACGTTGTGGCGGTACATCACCCGGCCGGTGCGGTCCAAAGCCCACAGCCCGACCCAGTCCCGGTCCCACTTACGCGGCCGGCGCAGGACAGCAAGTAGGGGTTCCGCGGGCTCGCAGCCAACGAGTCTCATCGGCACGGGCGCCGGGGCACCTCGCGTCACAAACAGCCCGTCCACCGCCAGGCAATGGCCGACCGAACCAGGCGTCCACGTGGACCCTGCGAACAGCTTGAATCGCGGGAGCGTCGGCAGGGTGTGCGTCCAGGCGCGCTCTTCCTCTACGCACGCCCCGACCACAATGTCTACCAAGGCCGGATCGTCCCGGTTCGACTGATGAGCGATGACGGCGCAGTCGATCAATGACCACCACTGCAACGGCTGCTCTTCGTCCCAGACCTCGATGCATACGCCGCCCAACAAGGCGGTCGACTCCCCGTTCGGCATCAGTGCATCGCGCAGCAGTCCCTCGGGGGCGCATCCTCGCAGTGTCAGGACCTCGCGCGGTGGCGGCGCCTTGTCCACGAACATGCCCTCGACACCCGCGCACCGCCCCCAGAACTCTTCCTGGTCCTCGTCGTCCTGGTGGACCAGCAGGTACTTCACCGGGAAGCCCCGTTCCCAAGCGACATGATCTTCGATCCGCACCCAACCCCCGAACACCCATACGACCCTTCTCGCCCACGATACGGCGCCGGTTGAGGGCGACTTCAACTGGTTTTGTCCCGTAAAGCTTGGCCGATGACAGACGAACGTCGATCGACCAGCTCTGCCCCGGTGGGAAGTGCTGTTCCCGGGCGACGCATGATGCCCGTCATGGAGAGCACGGTCGAGAAGATCAAGATCTGGTTCCGGTTCGTTCCTCGCGAGGGGTGGTTCCCGCAGGACACAGAGGGCCTGTGGGCAACGAAGGTCGGCGATGACACGGCCATCGTGCAGAACATTCTCTTCCTTCAGGATGGGGTCGCTGAGGGTGACGTGGTTCGGTATCAGACCGATGGCGACGGCCTCCACTGGGCCGTTGGGCGGGTCAGCACCGCCGGCAACTGCACGATTCGCGTCGTGCCTGTCCCTGCCGGCCCCTTAGGCCGCAGCCCCCAGGCGGTGCATCAGCGCCTGGGGGCGTTCGGGCTCGGAGGCGAGGTCTTCAGCGAGGACTTCCCCATGGTGGCCTTCACCGCACCGGCCGACGCGGACTTCGCCGGGATCAAGGCGCTCCTGCATCAAGGGCAAGAGGAAGGGTGGTGGCACTACGAAGTTGGCTGTGGCACCGAGGAGTGGCGGAATGCCTGATCTTTGCGGGACGTCCTCAGCCGGAGAAGACATTCGTCCCCCGAGCCGCCTCGAGCCCTTCGCGCTGACCACCGCCCTGGTGCTGACCCTTCCTACGGAGTGACCATGACCGACTTCCCTCGTGTACTTGCCGCCTGGTGCATCGGCCAGGCAGCCGGCCTCCAAGAAGCGGCGATCGGCTGTGAGCTCGGCACCTCTCCGGCCGACGGCCGCCCCAAGGCGAGCGCATGGGTAACCCTGAGTACCAATGCCCGACTCGCCACGATCACCGTCTGGGACACCGGCGAAGCGGAACTCGACCACGCAGACGTCGAGAGCGGTCAGGTCTGCCCTGAGTACCGCCTCCTCCAGACAGAGGAGGAGCTTCTCAATGCACTGTCAGGACTCGCGCAATGGGTGCGATCCCCGGCCCATTGATCGGTCCGCAGCGTGGTCCACGTTCCCCCGGCCCGACCGATCTCGCCTGCGGGGAGAGGCCGTCATGCAACCCGGGCGACAGGCCCCACCTCTGCCCGCCAGAATCCGATCATGTCCACCGACGTGAGCGGAATGATCGAGTGCAGGCCATGGGCCCAGGTCTGGGGCGAGGACGACGAGGACGCGGTCTGGACGGCCGCCATCGACCTGTTCCTCCTCAACACCGGCAACACCTACGACGCACTCGCCTGCCTCTTCGGGGTGCGCAACGCCTTCGGGTTCCAGCCGCTGGCCGAAGATCGCGGCTTGCCGGAGGACACCTCCGACGGGGTGCGCGCTGCCTTCACCGCATACGGCGGACCCGAGCGGTGGGCCAGGATGAGCCGATGACGCGATGGTTCCGCAGCTACTGGGACGAAGAAGACACCTGGTTCTACTTCGAGGTCGGCGACGACGGATGGGTGAGCCGGCAGGTCGAACTCGAAGGACCTGCGCAGCGACCCATCGCGGCCGCGTCCGCCGAGGATGACGATGCCCGGTACGGGTTCACTGCCGAGTTGCTCGTCTCCGACTGGGAGGGGCACGTCGAGGAGCCGCTGACCTTCGAGGCGTTCGAAGACGTATGGGCTGCAGCCCGGCGACACCTCACAGCACCCGAAGCCTGACCTGTCAGCTCACGGCGTTCAGGTCGGCTGAGTCGCAGCTCTTCGTTCCAGCAGAGTGCGGCGGCGATCGCGTGCGTCACGCATTTCGGTCGGCGGTTCCCTCCACAGCCGGGCCGAGACCGGTGGGGAGGTGGGAAACCGCCAGGGCGACCGCCTCTTCAGCCGTGGCCGTCTCGCCGAGGATCTCGCCGTGAGGACGCTTCATCACGAGGTACGCACTGCCCTTGTGCCCTGGGGCGATGCCCACCACGTCGCGGAACGGAAATCCGGTACAGGAGCTGAAGCCGAGCGTCCAGTGGCTGGAGAACACGTATAACTGCCGCAGCATCGGTTCGGCATGGGCCGCATCCACAAGTGCGCCGAACCCGGGGAAATCCGAGGCCTCGGTCGCCTGCTCCCGCATCGTTCGCCACTGCAGCTCCACCACTGCCGCCGGCCCGCGTTCGTGAGCCTCGGCGCGTGCACTGGAGTGCAGAAACGGCAGCCTGGCTCGCAGCTCCACCAGACCCGTGTCCTGTGCCCACGCCGCACCAGCTCTGACGACATCCGCCAGGTCCGGCGTGGCTCCGGTGATGAGCTCAATCCCCTGACCCCAACCCGAGACGCTGAACCAGCGGCTGGTTGCCCCGATGTAGACGGACAGCGGTTTGCGCCCTGCGACCGGCGTAGCAATGCCTGCCGTGACAGGGGAGCCTCCATCGATGGGAACCACCGTGAGGTCGACACCAAGTTCGGCCGCAAGCTGTTGCAGCGCTGCGGCCAGGCTGCCCGCAGCAGCCAAGTCAGGGTAGAGGTCAGAGTCCACCTCCACAGTCTGCCGTCGCAACACCACCAAGAGAATGGCGATCAGGCACAGGGCAAGAGACGGCGGCGTGACACCTCTCCGTATGTCGTCCTGGAATCAGGGGCCTTGGGGCTGCTGGGAAAAGGGCCGTACGCGGCCGCGGTCGGGGTCTGACCGCGATCTCCGAGGCCACCTCGACCCCTGGACCAGTTGCATCCGGGCAGACGACTACCCGCCCACCGATGCCCTCACTGCACCGTCTCTGAACTGGTGTTTTACGGATATTTCCCTAGGCTGGGCAACACTGCTGGATACGGTCGAAGGGGGACTTCGTGAGTGAGAACGCCAACCCGTACGACGCCACGCGCATCACGGTGCTGGAGGGGTGGGAGGCCATTCGGAGGCGGCCCGGGATGTATGTCGGCTCGACCGGTGAACGCGGCCTGCACCAGGCCGTGTTCGAGGTCGTGGGCCGGGCCGTGAACGAGGTCCTGGCCGGCCGCGCCAGTTCCGTCGACGTCACCCTCACGCCCGATGGCGGCGTGAGGGTCGCCGACGACGGGCCGGGTGTTCCCGTCGAGGTCACCGAGGAGGCGGATGGCGCCAGTGACCTCGAAGCTCTACTGACCCGCATGTACACCGGGGCGGAGCCCGCCGACCGCAACACCGCGACCGTGGGTCTGGTCGGCATCGGGCCCAGCATCACCAACGCTCTGTCGAGCCGCTTGACTGCCGAGGTGCGGCGCGATGGTGCCCGCTGGGTTCAGGAGTACGTGCGCGGCGTCACCGCCGCCCCGCCCACCGCCGTAGGGCCGGCGTCCGGTAGTGGGACGACCATCACCTTCTGGCCCGACTCTGACATCTTCGAGACCGTGGAGTGCTCGTTCGCAGTGCTGGCGGAACGCTTCAGGGAACTGGCCTTCCTGAACCGGGGCCTGGGCATCTCGCTGACCGACGCACGCCCTCCGGGCGAGCCCCAGTCGGTACGGTTCCTGGGCGAGACACAAGACTTCGTTGCCTTCCTTGACGCCTCAGCAAGGACGCCCGCGCACCCGGACGTCATTGCCTTCCAGTGGGAGGACCTACGGATGGCAGGGACCGCGGAGGCGGCCCTGCGGTGGTGCACCTCTCACGAGGAGCGGATCCGCAGCTTTGCCAACAGCCAGCCCACCCCCGGCGGCGGAACACACATGGTGGGCTTCCGCGACGGAGTTGCGGGCGCGGTAAACGCCTACGCACGGGAGCGGCAACTACTAACGGCAACGGACCTCGATCTCAGCGCCGACCGGGTCTGCGAGGGACTGACGGCTGTCGTGTCAGTGAAGCTGGACCATCCCTCGTTCGAGGGCGCCACCCGCGATGTACTCGGCAACACCGCAGTACGCACCTGCTGCAACGAGGCCCTCCGGGAGCACCTCGGCAGATGGCTGGAGGAACACCCGGAGCAAGCCGCGGCCGTCGTCAGCCGGATCATCGCGGACGCCGATAGGAACTGAGCGACAGCGCGGTCCACGCGGAGCGCAGCCCGCGGCCAAGCAAGTGCCGTACGTGCTCGAGGCTCGGCGCCATGGGACATCAGCGCCAAGCACGGGCGAACTTGCTCGCGCAACGCAACTCCCACCGCACCCGCGAGCCGAGCGCCGCGCCAAGCACCAGGCGTTGGGAGAATCCTGGGAGATGACCTTCCTCGTGAGCCCCCGTAAAACCTCGCCCCACCAACCCACACCAAGTCATTGACCTGCACGTTTACCAAGATCCCCAGGTGGCGATCTTGATCGAACCTCATTCGGGACGAAGAGGTCGTGGGTTCAAATCCCGCCACCCCGACAGCTGAGTAGCAGGTCAGAGGGCCGGTACCGAGTCAGGTACCGGCCCTCTGGCGTTGTGCGTGACTAACTGCGTGACTATCGCCTCGGAGGCGGCGGCTTGCCGAAGGTCCCGTCCATGGCAACGGCTCCCGTCTGGATCACCGGGCGGATCTGCTTCCGGTAGACCTCCTCCGTGACGGCCGTACTGGAGTGGCCGACCAGACGGGAGATCTCTTCGAGCGGGATGCCGCGGTCGGACAGGATCGAGACGAAGGACGTACGGGTCTCCCGAGTCGTCCATTCATGCGGCTTGAGCTCGATGCCAGGCACCTTCGCGGCCTGCGCGAGGACCTTGCGGAACTCCCGTCGGACGTTGGCGGCATCCAGCTCGGTGCCCACGGCCGAGGTGAAGACGAGGCCGTTCTCCTGCCACTGGTCACCGGCCGCTACGCGCTGCCAGCCCTGGCGTTCCCACTGGATCTTCAGAGCATCGATGGCGCGGCCGGGCAGGGCGAGCGTGCGGCGGGACTTCCTGGTCTTCGTGTCCCCGGTCGCGCGAACCGAGCGCCAGACCGCGATGTGCGGAGGAACCGCGGGGTCGGCAGTCGGGTCGCCGTCGAGGTCCACGTGATCCCAGCGGAGCGGGCGCATCTCCTCCGTACGTCCGCCGGTGAGCAGCGAGACGACGATGTACGCGTAGAGCGGCGAGTCCTCAGCAGCCACGAGCACTGCCTCTGCCTGCCTGAGCGTGAGGGACTTGGACTCACGGCCTGGGCGCCCCGTGGGGACCGAGCACAGCTCTACGACGTTCCGCTTCACCTTGTCCCGCGCCATGGCCCGCTTTACCGCGCGGTTCAAGCAGGAGCGGATGGCTTCCAGCGAACGCGTGCTGAGCACTTTCGACAGGCCTGCGCGAGCAGTTCCCCTCACTGCGATATCACGGCCCGTGCACTTGTGCCGCCAACTGCCGCGGCCTTCTGACCGCGCGTCAGGGCTCACCCACTCCGTACCTGCACGAACTGGACCAGGATGGCGAGCCTGCGATCTGGCTCAGTCTCGACCCGACCGCGACCACCGTCGTAGGCATCGAGGTTCTGGACGGGAGAGCCCTCGGACCGGCAGCACAACTCCCTTGACGCTGTTCGTGCGACGCTTGAGGCATGGCCCGCATCGACTACGTGAATGATCCGAACGCCCCGAAGGCGAACAGCATCGTCCCCTCCGTGGTCGCCGTCGCGCTCAACGACGCCGGGGAAGTGCTGATGATCCACAAGACCGACAACGACCTGTGGGCGCTGCCCGGGGGTGGAGTCGAGGTAGGAGAGTCGGTCGCCGATGCGGCCGTACGCGAGACGAAGGAAGAGACCGGTATCGACGTTGAGGTGACCGGGCTGGTCGGCCTCTACACGAATCCCGGCCACGTCATGGCCTACGACGACGGCGAAGTGCGCCAACAGTTCTCGATCTGCTTCACGGCCCGGATCGTCGGCGGCGAGCTCCGTACGAGCAGCGAGAGCAAGGAAGTTGGGTTCATCGCACCGGACCGACTGTCCGAGCTGAACATCCATCCCTCCATGCGCAAGCGGATCGAACACGGGCTCAGCGGTCGGCAACAGCCCTACATCGGCTGACGGCCGAGCCGTTCCCGGGTCCGCTCTACGGCCGCGGCCAGATACGGCCGAGCCTTCATGATCGCGTTATGGACCTCACTGCCCGGCTCGTAGCGGTCGAGGATCTCATCCAGGCGGCGCTCGAAGTCGAAGGACTGTCCGGCCGGGCCGGTGGTCATGTCGGCGTAGATCAGCGCGTCCAGGAGCGGGGAGTCCTCCCGCTCGTACGCAGCCAACTCTTCGGAGAGGCCGCGCTGCTCCGCTTCGTACGTGGCCCCTGAGCGATGCGCCACGAGCCGGACCAGACGATCCGGGGCGCCCAGAGTCTCCAGATGACGTGCGCCGTCGAGGGGATGAAAGCCGGTCTGACGTAGTTCCGGCGCGTAGCCGAGATCATGCAGCCAGGCCGCGGACACGAGGAGATCTCGTTCGCTCTCCGGGACGGCCGCCGATGCCTCGCGAGCCCGTGCCGCCACGGCCTGAGTATGCAGCCAGCGATTCCCCAGCGGGGGCAAGAAAGATTCAGCCAGGGCGGCCGCACCTTGCGGTGTGTCCAGTGCGTGAGGCATGAATCGCACCGTAGCCGAGACGAGCGGTCGGCCGACAGCCCGGCGCCGGTCATTCCGGATCATGGTGCGGTGGAATTTTCTCTACCTCATCAAGGCCCGCGCACAGCGCGGGCGCGCGCCGCCTTTGCGGCGCGGACGGCCTCCTTGTCTTCGCCACCGGCCGGCCGCGCCCGGCGGCGCGCTCGCGTGTGCGGGCATCAGGTGGGGACACCCGCTCTGGGTGGGGCGGTCGGCTCCGCGGCTTTACGCAGCCACTGCGGGGCGAGCCTCTAAGAGGTCGTTCTCCTTCCGAACCTCGTGTGCGGTTTCCGCTGGTCCGGCATGACATGGCGGCTGGCGAGGGAGTCTCGGTCCGTTGCTGATCGAGACGTCGTGAGGGGTGGCGGATGCCGTCGATGCGGGCGGTGCTGGAAACGCGGCAGAAGGCCGCGGCGGTGCGGGTGGAGGAACTCGAAGCCGAGCTGGAACGGGTGCGGGCGGCCCTGGCGGAGGTCGGAGAGGTGCTCAGGCGCCGGGTGATCGGCCTGGAGCAGTATCTGGAGGCGCTGGCCGAGGAAGAGGCGCCCTCCGAGGCGGTCGGCCAAGCACCGCAGAAGAAGCCGGTGGGGCCGCGCCGGGCGGTGACCCACCGGGACAACGCCCCCGGGACCGGGTTGTTGTCGGTGGACTACCAGGCGTTGATGGCCGCCGTGGTGGAGGCGGGAGGCGACGGGCTCGGCGCCCGGAGGGCGGCGGTGGTGCTGGGCTGGGACAGCGCGTCCGCCTCCCGCGTCGAGGGTGCGAGGGCACGGCTGAAGAGGCTGGTGGAACGGGGCTGGCTGGTCGAGGGAAAACCAGGCAGGTTCACGCTGCCCGCAGCGGAGCAGGGCTCTGCTGCCGGGCGGCCAGGCGGCGGCTCATGAGGGTGGTCATCGACCACAGGATGACGGCTTCACTGGTGTCGGTGCGCCGTTCGTAGTCACGGACCAGGCGCCGGCTGCGAAGGAACCAGGCGAAAGATCTCTCCACCACCCAGCGGCGGGGCAGCACCTCAAAGCCCTGGACGTCGTCACTGCGGCGGACGATGTCCAGGACGAGTCCGAGGTGCGCGGCGGCCCAGTCGACGAGGTGGCCGGTGTAGCCGCCGTCGGCCCAGACCCGTGACAGCTGCCGGAAGCAGCCCGTCGCCGCCGGAAGCAGGGTCCGGGCGGCGTCCCGGTCGGTAGTGGACGCCGGTGTGACCCGCACGCAGAGCAGCAGTCCGAGGGTGTCGGTGAGCAGGTGCCGCTTGCGTCCGTTGATCTTCTTCCCGGCGTCGAAGCCCCGCGAGGTGAGAGCGACGGTGGCGTCCGCCTTCACAGACTGCGAGTCGATGACCGCCGCACTCGGCTCCGGGTCACGGCCCTCAGCCCTGCGGACGGACCCGCGCAGCCGATCGTGCAGCTCGGCGATCAATCCCGTGTCCCGCCAGCGGATGAAGAAGGCATAGACGCGCGGCCAGGGCGGGAAGTCCGACGGCATCGCCCGCCACTTGATGCCGTTGTCGACGAGGTAGCGCACCGCGTCGATCATCTGCCGGTGGCAGTAGCCCTCCGGCCGCCCGCCCCGGCCCGCCAGCCATCCCGGAACCGGCAGCAGATCCCGCACCACAGCCCACTCGGCATCGCTCATGTCCGAGCCGTACCGGGGCCGGCGCTCCGGCCGGTCGGCTGCGTTCCCGAACCTGTGGGCGAGACAGTCACACCCAGGAGTGGCCGGACTGGACCCGGTGACCGCGACCACGCGACACTTCGACAACAGGGCCTCTTGCTCCTCGCTGGACTCGACATCCGCGAGCTACCAAGAGGCCCTTCTCTCATGCCTCGGCACCAGCAATCTCACCCGATCCGGGGCCCTGTTCGAAGCCGACCGGGCACGCGAACGGATAGAGAACAGCCAGTAAGATCATGGCCCCACATCGGGCACTAACGGGCAGGTCCACAGGCCTGCCCGATTCGCGGGTCAGCGCAAGGGGCCATGATCACTCGCCCCAAAGCAGCTCCAGCCCAAAGCCGCTCCACCGACCTCGGAGGTCTCCCGTGTTCACGTCGATCCGGTGGCGCTGCTTCATGCGGGTCAGCACCCAACAGAAGGCCGAGCACCTGGTGCGCCGCATGCAGGACCTGCTGGGCAGCCCCATGGAGATCGAGAGCTACGAGCGGTACTGGAAGATCCCAGAACTGGCCGAGGTCTGCGTGACATCCCCGCTCCACCAGGAGACCGCCGCGGAGGCGTTCCTCGCTGCGCTGGAGGCTGCCTGGGCGCTCGCGCGAGGCTGGAGCGTGAGCAACCCGGACGGCCTCCGCCATGAATTCGAGGGCATCGCTGCTATGACGACCGGCGCCGAGTTCACGATCCCTGGAGTCGAGTGGATGACCTTCCACATAGTTGACGTCGGTCCGGCCAACGTCGTTTGGTCCTTGGAGGGGTACAGCAAGCACGATGAGACGCTGCGTACGTCGCATCCGATCACCAGCGAACAGATCGTCAAGCTGCGCAAGGTGATCACCCCAGATCGCGACGACCCCTGGATGATCAACTGCTACCGGGTGCCCGTCGGCTCCTGGGATGCGATCGAAGCAATCTTGGCTTGCGGGCCGCCCGACCCTGCGCTCGACTACTTCACTGGCGCGGAGGCCGCCGAGTAGAGGGGCTGCGGTACAGCAGAGAAGTACCGCAACTGTGCCAACCACCACCGACCGCAGTAGCCCCTCACCGGCCGCCTGAGCAGGTCAGGAGACCTAAGCGACCGCACCGCCGGTAGTTCGGGGCGAAGGGTTTACGGCGCCCGTTGAGACTCCGCCGCGTGCGTTCGCAAAGCTCCGGCTAACCGACTCCAGAGGGAAAAGAATCAGCCAACCTGTGCCGTACCCTCAAATAGGGACCCAAATCAAATAATGGTGTGTCACCTGCAAGTTCACGCCCTGGTGAGCCTTCATTCGAGGCATCTTGGGTGGCGGAAACTTGAGGGTATTAGTTACACGAACGAAGCCCCTAGATCGGATGAAACACCCGCAAAGCGGATGTCCGGTCAGCGAAGCCATCTCAGCCGCCGCAACGCTCACATTGCTAGCGTCAACCGCATCGCTCTACAAGATGAGCGTGCGATTCAGAACCCGCCCGAGGCGACCACGCTTGGAGGCTCAGGCGCCCGGACGGGCTCAAGACATCCGGAAGGACATCGTCATGAGTGTGCCCCTCAACCAGTGGCATCTGTCAAACAGCCGACGCGACCGGTGGACAGTAGTCGTAATCGTGATCGCCGTGATCTTTTTAAAGCCCGCCGCGGAAGCCACCAGTACCTACGCGAACATCGCGGCCCTGCTCTCTGCGTGCCTCGGCTGCCGTGGCCTACTGGGCGGACAGAGGGCGTCGAGGGCACTCGCGACCTGAGTGTCTAACTGCGTGACAACGCCGACGCACAACGGCGCACAAGCGCGCACAGTCGCGGACCATCTCAGCAGGTCAGAACCACTCCGGCCGCAGGCCGAGCGCCCGCCCAAGTTGCTTCGGGACGAAGAGGTCGTGGGTTCAAATCCCGCCACCCCGACAGTGAAGTACCAGGTCAGGGGCCTGATCCGCTTAGCGGGTCGGGCCCCTTCCGGGTTTCTGGGGGTCGGGTCTTTCGGGTAGTTCGGGGGTCATCGAGCGTCCGACCCCCGCCCATGCGGAGTCGGGTGGCGGATACGGCACGAGAACGGGCGCCGTTCGTCAAGCAGCCGCCCGCGTTCGACTGAAGGTGCGTCGGTATGCGCCGGGTGTGGTGCCCAGATGCGTCCGGAAGCGACGGCGCAGGTTGACTGCCGAAGTGAGTCCGACGCGGGTGGCGATGGCTTCTACCGGCAGGTCGGTCTGCTCCAGCAACACCCGTGCGGCATCGAGGCGTTGGCGCAGGAGCCACTGCCCCGGGCTGACGCCGAGCTGTTCGGCGAAGCGCCGGGCGAGGGTCCGGGTGGAAACGCCCGCTCGTTCGGCGAGCCGGTGCAGAGGCAGTGGAGAGTCGAGGTGGGAGGTGGCCCACTCGAGGAGGGGTGCCAGTGACTCGTCCGCCGTCCTGGCCGGGGCGGCCTGTGCGGCGTACTGGAGTTGGCTGCCCTCGCGGTGTGGGGGCAGGACCATGTTCCGGGCGATCTGCGCGGCGTAGGCCGCGCCGTGGTCGGAACGCACCAGGTGCAGGCTCAGGTCGATGCCGGCGCCGGTTCCGGCGCTGGTGGCCACGTCGCCGTGGTCCACGTAGAGCACGTCCGGATCCACCTCCACCTGGGGGAAGGCGGCTGCGAGCCGCTCCGCGTGCCGCCAGTGGGTGGCGGCACGGCGGCCGTCGAGCAGTCCGGCCCGGGCGAGGACGAAGGCTCCCGTGCAGATGGCGACGATCCTCGCCCCGCGCCGGTGGGCGGCCCGCAGTGCCGCGACGACGGTCGGCGGCACCGGCGCGCTGGGCGGCTGCCAGCCGGGAACGACCACGGTGTCCGCCTCCTTCAGGGCCTCCAGCCCCGCATCGACGAGCATCGGGTACCCGATGGTGGTCCGCAGCGGTCCGGGGCGCTCGGCACAGATGCGGAAGCTGTAGCGGGCAGGCGCATCCGACAGGACGGTGCCGAAGACCTCGGCAGCACAGCCCAGTTCAAAGGGGGACTGCGGTGGATTGAGCAGGGCCACCACCCGGTGAAGGCTCATGGCAGGAATGTACCTTCAGGTGTCTTTCAAGACTCTCGGCACGGAGATCGACTCCCCGTCAGAGTGGCCCCATGAGCCCCATGAGCCCCATGATGAAAAACACCACCGAAACGACAGAGGTCAGGAACACGGTCCAGGTCGACGGCGAAACGGCCAGCTACCTGACCGCCGGGCGGCAGGACGGCCGACCCGTTCTGCTGCTGCACGGAACGTACTGGAGCAGGGTGTGGCTCCCGGTACTCGGCCACCTCGCCGACGCGGGGCTACGGCCGATCGCAGTCGACCTTCCCGGCCTTGGACGTTCGGGTGGCGAGCTCACCCTGGAAACGGCCACGGTCCCGTCCCTTGCAGACTGGGTGACACGGTTCGCGTCCGCGCTGCAGCTCACCGGACCGATCGCCGTGGCGGGCCACGACATCGGCGGCGCCGTCGCCCAGCACCTCCTCGCCCACAACCGACTGGAGGTGCCGCGCCTCGCCCTGCTCAACTCGGTCACCTACGACTCCTGGCCCGTGCCCGGCGTGGCCCGGTTCCGCGACCCGCAGGTCGTCGCGGCCACCACCGCCGACGAGATGCTCGCTGCCCGCCGCCAGGCCGTGACAACGGCCCTGGCCGGCGCCGCCACCGAGCCGCTCGTCGCGGAGTACGTGGATCCGTGGACCGACCTGCGGGTCCGCCGTTCCTGGATGGCCATGGCGGGCGCAGCCGACAACCGCTACACCCTCGATCTCGTCCCCGTCCTGCAGCGGTCCACGACGCCCAAGTTGCTGATCTGGGGCGAGGACGACAGCTTCCAGAAGGTGGAGTACGCCGAGAAGTTCGCCTCGGAGATCCCGCACACCAGGCTCGTACGCGTCCCGGATGCGCACCACATCCCCACGGAGAACGCGCCCGGACGGGTCGCACGCGCGCTCAGCGACTTCTTCGCGGCGTAGGCGGCGTAGGCGGCGTAGGGGCTGGGGGCGGGGGCGGGGGGCTGCGCTCTCCAGGACGCCCAAGCGGCGGATGGGCGGGAACCGTTCAGGGAGCCGACTTGCTCCCCGCGACCTGCCCGACAGCACGCGACCCCAAGCGGGTGTCAGTGATCGTGCAACTCGACGAACTGGCTCGCCCATGCCCTGAACCGATCGTCATACTCCTTTCGCCCGGCCCAGAGCACATGCAGGTCCTCCGGTGGCTCAAGGCCGAAACTCTGGTTCAACCAGGTGAGAAACTCCTGGTGGCCATCGCTGTGTTCCTCGACATCCCCTGAGGCGAGAAACCCGAAGTCCGCGACGGGCTCGCTGTCGACGGCCAGAAGCTGGAACAGCTCCACCAGGCTTCGCGCGATCACATAGAGATGCCCTTCATCACCGACCAGGACGACGGGCAGCGTGGCAAGGTCGGTCCGATCGTCGCACCGCCACAGCGCGTAGCCGGATCCGGAGCCGTTGGCCTGTGCGAAGGGGATGAACCGGCTCAGGAACTCCGGATGCTCCGACCACGTGTGGAGGCCGGCGTCCGCGCCGTACTCACGCAGTTCGAAACCCTCCGAGTAGTAGACCGGACCGATCCGGTCCTCGAACGCCTTGAGCAGGTTCAGCTCCGGGATTGGCGAGTACGCCTCACGCATGTGGCCTCCTTGCCCGGCCGGGACGCCTTGCTTCGGGAATGGCTTCGGGAATGGCTTCGGCCATGGCTTCGAACATGGCTCGGGATACGGCTCGGGACATGGCTCGGGGTTCGCGTTCCGCCGTCACATCAGCTGCGGGTTCCCGCTTCTCGTGGCTGACGCCGGGTGGATCGCGCCCGGTTGCCGCAGCCGAGGGAGCACCATGCCTGGTCACGGCGCCTGGCCAGGAAGAACATGCCACAGCTGGGGGCGGGGCAGCGCCGCACCCGCTGACGGTCCGACCCGGCGGCCAGGACGAGGGTCTCGCGGGCGACGACTGCGTCGGCGCCGCCGCCCTGTTCCTGCTGTGCGAGCAGGCCCTCGCCGGTCATCCGGAAGACGACGGGGGCGGACGAGGCGAGTTCGTTCAGGCGGATCCGCAGGCTGTCGGCGAGCGGCCGCTGTCCGGCTGTCGCGTCCAGCGCGTCTCGGACCAGCCCGCGCAACCGCGTCAGCTCCTCCAAGGGGAGGGCGGCCAGTCCGCGGTCGGCGGTGCGGGCGCGCCATCGCCCGGTGAGCTCCCGATCCGCGAGGAAGTCGACGTCGCTTCGCCCCGGGCCCGCGCCGACGACGACGGTGTTGGCCAGGTCGAGGACCGGGTCCCCGCCGATCCACGGCATTTCGTGCAGGTCCCGGATGGTCATGCCTCCCAATCTACTGGATTCAGGACAGCGAACCCGTGATAGCTTCAGATCACGGATTTGATCCATCGAATCCGTGAGTCGTATGGTCGACGAAGGGTGATGCCGTGAGCACAACCATCGAGTACGTCAGGTTCGACACCGAGGACCCCGCCGCCCTCACCGCCCACCGCGAACAGCTCGTCGAACTCCTCAGGGAGCGCTACGGCGACGGCTTCCGGGGCGCCCACCTCGCCCGGTTCGACGACGGGACCGTCCTGGACTTCATCGTCTGGTCGTCCGCCGCCGTCGCCGAGCGCGCGGCCAGGGAAATGCCGACCGATCCGCGGGCGCAGGGCTTCTTCAGCCGAATCGGCACCGTGCACGAGATGCGGCACGCCCAGGTACTGCACACCGCGTAACCCCCAGGATCAAGGAGAGTGACGCCGTGCCCTCGGCGGACGAACTGCTCGACGCGGACACCGTCGCCGCCCTCGCCCGATGTCTCACGCGAGCCGGCGGCGGGATCGCGATGCGCGAGACCCGGGGGTGCGGCGCCGCCCTGGACGGGCTGAGCTTCACCGAGCGCGTCGCCGTGGTCAAAAACGCCGTCCTGGCCGACCTTCCGGCGGACTACCCGGCCTTCGCGAAGGTGTTGCGCGGTGCGCTGCGGGACGGTGATTTCACCGGATGGATGATCTTCCCGGTCACCGAGGCCGTCGCCGTACGAGGCCAGGACGCCTTCGAACCGGCGCTCGCCCTGCTCGCGGAACTCACCCCGCGCCTGACCGCGGAGACCGCCGTCCGCCCCTTCCTCCGTGCCGACCTGGAACGCGCGCTGCGGGTCGTGGCGTCGTGGACCGGGCATCCCGACCTCCACGTCCGCCGGCTGGCCAGTGAGGGCACGCGGCCCAGGCTGCCCTGGGCGCCCCGGCTTCCGGAGCTGATCGCGGATCCGGGCCCCAGTCTGCCCCTGCTCGACGCGCTGTACCGGGACGACTCGGAATACGTCCGCAGATCAGTGGCCAACCACCTCAACGACATCAGCCGTGACCACCCCGACATCGCCACCGATGTCGCGGCGCGCTGGCTGAGCGCCCCGGCACCGACCACCGCCAGGCTGGTACGGCACGGCCTGCGGACCCTGGTCAAGTCCGGCCACGCCGGAGCGCTGACGCTGCTCGGCCACTCCCCGGACAGCCCTGTCGCCGTGGAGGGCCCGCACGTTCACACCCCGGAGATCCGGGTCGGCGACTTCCTGGTGTTCGACTGCTCGGTGACCAACGCCCACGATCGGACCGCGAACCTCGTCATCGACTACGTCGTCCACCACGTGAAGGCCAACGGCAGCCGCACCCCCAAGGTCTTCAAACTCACCACGCGTTCCCTGGCTCCCGGCGAGACATGGCGCGCGACACGCAGGCACTCCTTCAAGCCGATCAGTACCCGGCGCTACCACCCGGGCGTCCATCTGGTGCAGCTCCAGGTGAACGGCCGACCCCACGGGGAGGCCGCGTTCACGCTGCGTTGTTGAGAGCAGACGCCTCGCCCCACTCGCAGCCGCTTCGGTGGCGCCTCGGTGGCGCCTCGGTGGCACCTCCATGGCCCGCCGCCCGGATGCGTCTCCCGAGTAAAGTAATCGTCAAAACGTCACTCGTACGTGGGCCTCGCGCGGGCCCCTCGTCGACATCACAGGGAGACCCGTCGTGCCCACTCGGAGGATGAGCAGTACGCCGCTGCCCGGGATCGGGGTCCGCTACGACCTCACCACACGCGAACAGCGGCACCTCTCGGTGGTCGCGCGCCGGGACGGCGGGCGGGTGCTCAACGCGTACCACCGGGATGATCCGGACGAATGCGCACTTTCGGTGAAACTCACCTCGGGCGAGACGGAGGCGCTGATCGATGCGCTGATGCCCTCGCACCACAGCCCGAACCTGCTGTCCACCACGGATCTCGGCCTGGTGGCGGAGCGCGTCGAGCTGTCCTCGACCTCGTACTGGAACGGGCGGCTGCTCGGCGAGACCCGGATGCGGACGGAGACCGGGGTGTCGATCGTCGCCGTGCTGCGCCGGTCCGGCGCGGTTCCCTCTCCGGGGCCCGATTTCCGGCTGGCCGGCGGCGACGTCCTCATCGTGATCGGCACCCGTGAAGGCGCGGAGGCGGCCGCCTCGATACTGGGCCGGGAGTGATCGCGTGCACTCCTCCGCCCTCTTCCTGATCGAGTTCGGCGCGATCATCCTCGGCCTGGGGCTCCTCGGCCGTTTCGCCGGACGCTTCCAGTTCTCCCCGATACCCCTCTACCTGCTGGCCGGGCTCGCCTTCGGCGAGGGCGGCCTCCTGCCCCTGGGCGCGAGCGAGGATTTCGTCGCGATCGGCGCCGAGATCGGCGTCATCCTCCTGCTGCTGATGCTGGGCCTGGAGTACACGGCCAGCGATCTGGTCACCAACCTCAAGACCCAGTATCCGGCGGGCCTGGTCGACTTCACCCTCAACGCACTGCCCGGCGCCGCGATGGCCCTGCTCCTCGGCTGGGGTCCGGTCGCCGCCGTGGTCCTGGCCGGTGTCACCTGGATCTCCTCGTCCGGTGTCATCGCCAAGGTGATGGCCGACCTCGGCCGCCTCGGCAACCGCGAGACCCCGGTCATCCTGAGCGTCCTGGTCCTCGAAGACCTCGCCATGGCCATGTACCTGCCGATCATCACGGCCCTGCTCGCCGGGGTGAGCCTGGCCGCCGGAAGCATCACCCTCGCCGTCGCCCTCGGCGTCGCGGGCCTGGTCCTCTTCCTCGCGGTCCGCTTCGGGCGGGTCATCTCCCGGTTCGTCTCCAGCGACGACCCCGAGAAGCTCCTCCTCGTCGTCCTCGGCCTGACTCTGCTGGTCGCCGGTATCGCCCAGCAGCTCCAGGTCTCCGCCGCTGTCGGCGCGTTCCTCGTCGGCATCGCCCTGTCCGGCGAGGTCGCCGAGGGGGCGCACAACCTGCTGAGCCCGCTGCGGGACCTGTTCGCCGCCGTCTTCTTCGTCTTCTTCGGCCTGCACACCGACCCCGCCAGCATCCCGCCCGTGCTCCTGCCCGCCCTCGCGCTGGCCGTGATCACCGCCGGCACGAAGATCGCCACCGGCTACTGGGCCGCGCGGCGTGCCGGGATCTCGGTCAAGGGCCGGTGGCGCGCCGGGGGCACGCTCGTCGCCCGCGGCGAGTTCTCCATCGTGATCGCGGGCCTCGCCGTGACCGCCGGCGTCGAACCGGCTCTCGGGCCGCTCGCCACGGCGTACGTGCTCGTCCTGGTGATCGTGGGCCCGCTCACCGCCCGCTACACCGAACCGATCGCCAGGCGGCTGACCGCACGCCGCCGCCGGAACGAGGCCCCCGCCCCGGCCCCCGCCCCGGCGGCGACGCTGCCGGAGAGCCCGCAGACGGTCGACGACAGCCCGGTCGGCAGGGAGTGACCGCCGCCGGACGGCGGCGAGAGGCCGGACGGGCCCCAGCACGCCGTGGCGGCCGTTGAAGCCGGACGGGCCCCAGCACCGCCGTGGCGGCCGTTGAAGCCGAGACGCACGCCGGTCATGGCGGAGGAGGCGCGCCCTCCCGCTCCTCGGTCACCGGCCCGGACCGGAAGGGCAGGACTCCGGCGAAGCGGGTGAGCAGGGGGCCGGCGACGGCGAGGAGGAAGACGTACGCCGTCACCAGCGGGCCCAGCGTGCTGTGCGTGGTCCCGACGAGGCCGACGATGACGAGGGAGAACTCGCCGCGGGCGATGAGCGCGGTCCCGGCGCGCCACTGCCCGCGTCGGCCCACCCCGTCACGGGAGGCCGCGTACCGGCCGACGGCCACCTTCGTGACGAGCGTGACGGCGGCGAGCGCGAGCGCGGCGGGCAGCACGGGCAGCAGGTCCCCGGGGTCGACGGACAGCCCGATCGCCAGGAAGAACACGGCGGCGAACAAGTCCCGGAGTGGGCTGAGGACAGCCCGGGTCCGGGTCGCGGTCTCCCCGGTCAGAGCCAGCCCGACCAGAAAGGCGCCGACGGCCGCCGAGGCGTGGACGAACTCGGCCAGCGCGGCGACGATCAGGGCGAGGCCGAGGACACGCAGCAGCAGCTGCTCGGCATCGGGGTGCGCGACCAGCCGCCCGAGGTGATGCCCCCACCGGTACGAGACGGTGAAGGCGGCCAGGACGGCGCTGACCGCGACGAGAACGCCCAGGGCCGCCTGCCACCACGCGCCCCCGGAAGCCAGGACGGCGAGCACGGGCAGGTAGAAGGCCATGGCGAGGTCTTCCAGGACCAGCACCGACAGAACCGCCGGGGTCTCCCGGTTGCCCAGCCGGTGCAGGTCGGACAGCAGGCGGGCGACGATGCCCGAAGAGGAGATGTACGTGGCGCCCGCCAGGGCGAGGATCCCGACACCGTTCAGGCCGAGGAGCCATCCGGCCACCGCCCCCGGGGCGGCGTTCAGCACCGCGTCCAGCGCGGCCGAGGGCACATGCCGCCGCATCCCCACCGCGAACTCCTGGAGCGAGAACTCCAGCCCCAGCACCAGGAGCAGCAGGATGACCCCGATGGCGGCACCGGCCTCCACGAACTCACCCGCTGCCGGAACCGGGGCGATACCGCCTTCCCCCACGGCCAGGCCCGTGAGCAGGTAGAGAGGGATCGGCGAGAGGGTGAGACGCCGCGCCAGCGCCCCCAGCACGCTCAGCGCGGCCAGGATGACGCCGAGCTCCAGCAGCAGGGCGACCGACGTCTCCACGGCCTTCAGCCCCGGATGATCTGTGCCACGCCCGCGATGCCCTCGTGCGTACCGATCACCACCAGGACATCGCCTCCGAGCAGGCCGGTCCTCGGGGTGGGTGAGGCGATCACCTCCTCGCCCCGCACCACCGCGACGATCGACGCCCCGGTCCGGGTCCGCGCCCGGGTGTCCCCCAGCGGCCTGCCGTCGTACGCGCTGCCCGCCCGCACCTCGACCTGGCCCGACGCCAGGCCCGGCACCTCCTTCGTGAGGTCCGCGAACCGCTCCGCGATCCGCGGGGCACCGAGGATCTCCGCGACCGCGTCGGCCTCCTCGTCGTTGAGCTCGAACACCGACCGGCCCTCGTCCGGGTCGTCCTCCCCGTAGACGACCACCTCGAAGTCGCCCGTGCGCCGGGCCACGACACCGATCCGGTCGCCGCGGTGATTGGTGAACTCGTAGCGCAGGCCCACGCCGGGCAGCAGCACCTCGGTGACATCCATCCACCCATCGTCCGGTGACCGCCGGGGTACGGCACGCGCGCAGGGGCCGTGCGGGTACACCCGGAATCCGCCCGCGCGCGCGAGGTGGGCCACGCCCGGAACCGGTGGCCGGTACTCACATCCCTGTGGGCCGCCTCCGCTCACTCGCCGCACGCCCCGGCGGCGCCATCGCGGATGCCGGGGCAGTCCTGGTGTGGTTCCCCGGCCCGAGGCTCATTCGGGGCGCAGCAGCCCGCGCTCGTATGCGCGGACGAGACGCTGCGGTACGAGGTGGCGCTCGCCGTCGACCGTGACCGGGACCAGTCCGGGTGCCGCGGCCTTCCACCGGGCGCGGCGGTGCCGGGTGTTGCTGCGGGACGTCTTGCGTTTGGGGACTGCCATGACAGTGCCTCCTGAGGGCTTCGGGTGGTGGGGCGGCTACCAGGACGACTTGCGTACGCCCGGCAGGAATCCGGCGTGCGCCTGCTTCCGCAGATTCACGCGCGACAGTCCGAACGCGCCGATGTAGCCGCGCGGGCGGCCGTCGACACCGTCCCGGTTGCGTACGCGGGTGGCGGAGGCGTCGCGCGGCTGGCGGGCCAACTCCTGCCGGGCGGCGAGACGTTCCTCGTCCGTGGAGGACGGCCGGCGGATGATCTCCTTGAGCTCCGCGCGCCGGGCCGCGTACCGCGCGACGATCTGTCGCCTGCGCTCATTCGCCGCGATCTTGCTCTTCTTGGCCATCAGACCTTCCCCCCGCGTGCGCGGATCCGGGCCACGGCGGCCTCGATCCCGATCGAGTCGACCGTCCTGATCCCCTTGGCGCTCAGTGTGAGCCGGACATGGCGGCCCTCGCTCGCCAGCCAGTAGCGCTTGCGCTGGACGTTCGGGTCGAAGCGGCGCGGGGTGCGCCGGTGCGAGTGGGAGACGTTCCTGCCGAATCCGGGCTCACGCCCGGTCAGCATGCAGTGCGCGGACAAGGTGTCGGACCTCTCTGTTCGCTCGCCTGAACACGAGCTTGGCAATGGAAATCATTTTCATTTACTGTACCCCACATGGCTCGCACCGACCTACGCCCCGTCATCAAGCTCCGCTCCACCGCCGAAACGGGCTTCACCTACGTCACCCGCAAGAACCGCCGCAACACCCCCGACCGCCTCGTCCTGCGCAAGTACGACCCGGTGGCCGGTCGGCACGTCGACTTCCGAGAGGAGCGCTGAGACATGCACGTCGCCCTCGTCGGTGGCCTGCACACCGACGCACGCCGCGCCGCCGTCGACCGGCTGCTGGCCACCGTGCCGGGCAGCGTCGCCCTGCACCACGATCTGTCCACGGCCACCCGAGGGACGGTGACCCGGACCCTGCGGGACGCGAACGGCCTGCTGGACAGCGGTGAGGCCGAGCTCGTCAACGACTGCGCGTGCTGCGCGCTGCGCGAGGACCTCGTCCCCGAACTGGAACGCCTGGCCGACGCCGGACCGACCCCGCTCGCCGTCGTCGAGTTGTGGGACTCGGTGGAACCGAAGGCGATGGCCGAAGTGATGACGGCCGGCGGGCTCACCGTGAGTGCCGTGATCACAGCGGTCGACCCGGCACTGGTCCTGCCCTGCCTGAGCAACGGCGACGACCTGATGGAGGCCGGGCTCGCGGCCGCCGCGACCGACCAACGGACCGTCGCCGACACCTTCGCGCGACAGATCGAGTACGCGCCCGTCCTCGCGGTCGCCGACGGTCCCGAGGCGGACGACGAGGACCTGGCGCTGCTGCGTCAGCTGCACCCCACGGCGCTGCGCGTGTCCCTCGCCGGCGGCGGGCTTGCGGGTGCAGCGCTCGCCGGGTTCGACGTCGAGGCGGCGGCCGCCGCCCAGCACCCGGCCTGCGCACTGCTGCCGCAGGAAGCCGATCAGGCCGGGGTGGCCACGTACGTCTGGCATGCGCACCGGCCCTTTCATCCCGAGCGACTGTATGCCGCCCTGGAGGACCTGACCTGCGCGGCGGCCCGCAGCCGCGGCAGGTTCTGGCTCGCCGACCGGCCGGACACACTGCTCGCCTGGGACTGTGCGGGCGGTGCCCTGTGCGTGGAGAGCGCCGGGCCCTGGCTCGCGTCGCTGCCCGACGCGGCGTGGGAGCTCGTGCCTCCGGTGCGCCGGGCCGCCGCCGCGCTCGACTGGCACCCCGAACACGGCGACCGCTGCCAGCACCTGGTCTTCACCTCGCCCGGCCTGGACCGCGACGGGCTCCGACAGGTCCTCGAATCCTGCCTGTTGACCGATCGCGAGTACTCCGCGGGGCGCGCGTCCTGGCAGCACCTGCGCTCCGCGTTCGACACCCTCCTGGAGGTCTGACCCATGTCCCCGCGCCGCGACAGCGCAGCCCGCAAGTCCTTCGATCCGGCCAAGTCCATGAAGTCCGCCAAGTCCGTCAAGTCTGCCAAGTCCCGCCCCAATCCGCTGGATCAGGCAGGCATCACCTCCATCGACTACAAGGACACCGACCTTCTGAGGAGCTTCGTCTCCGACCGCGGCAAGATCCGCAGCCGCCGGGTGACCCGGGTGACCGCGCGGCAGCAGCGGCAGCTCGCCCGTGCGGTCAAGAACGCCCGCGAGATGGCGCTCATCCCGTACTCGCGCGGCAAGTAGACGGTGCGGCCGGGGCGTCGTTCCCCTGTTTGCCGAATGGCCGGTTTCGTTCGCCCGGAGTGGGATCCTCCGGGGGATTCTTTAGCTCCGCGCAATTCCGTCGATTCGTAGGAGGAACCGCATGCCTGTCATGTCCGGCACCCGCACCGACGCGATCGTCACCGCCTGGCTCCAGGGCGCCGAGTCGGCCTTCGGCTCCGACAACCCCGCCGGGCCGCTGTACGTGGGCGGCGCGGCCGGTGAGGCCGCGCTGACCGACGCCACCGAGGCGATGTTCACGGCGTGCAGCAGCTGCAGCGGTTCCATGCACAGCTACTGCTGCTGACACATCGTCGTCGTACCGCGTCGCGCGCGAGGCCGGGGGCCCGCACGGGTTCCCGGCCTCGCGCGCCAGCCGTCAGAGGAGAGGACCCAGCATGGTGGAACCGGTGGCAGCGGCGCGCACGGCGGACGAGCCCCCGCCCGGGGGGTGGTTCGCGGGGCCGGTGGACGCCTTCGCGGGCCCGCTGTTCGCGGAACTGGACGACCGGATTCCGCAGATCGCCGGGCTGGCCTCCGACGAGCGGGGCGTACTGCGCGAGTCGGCGCGCGAGGCGCTCAGCCGCACTCTGCAGCTCCGGCTCAACCGGGTACTGCTGCTGGAGCTGCGGGCCGCCGCCCTGGCCGGCGAACTGCCCGGCGCGGACTCGGCCGCCCGTTGGGACGCCTTCCTGGAGCACGCGTCCACGCCCGGGTTCGCCGAGGTCCTGTGCCGACGGTATCCGGCGCTGCGCGAACGGTTCTTCGCCTCGGGGCGCCTGCTGGTCGAGGGCGTCGTGGAGGCGGGTGCGCGGTTCGCCGCGGACCGGTCGGCCGTCGCCGGTCTGCTCGGCGGCGATCCGGGTCCGCTGCGCGGCCTGGAGCTCGCGCGCGGGGACACCCATCAAGGCGGCCGGGCCGTCGCCCGGTTCGTCTTCGCGGCGGACAGCGTCATGTACAAGCCGCGTCCGGCCCAGGTGGACGCCGCCCTGCGCTCCTTCGTCGCCGCCGTCCCGGGCGCCGAGGATCTGGCCGTACCGCAGGTGGTGGTACGGGACGGCTACGGCTGGGCCCGGTACCTCGACCACCGCTACTGCCGCGACGAGGCGGAACTCGCCCGCTTCTACCGCGCCTTGGGTGGCTGGCTGGCGGTGATGCGGCTGCTCGGAGGGACCGATCTGCACGCCGAGAACCTGGTGGCGCACGGCCCGACGCCCGCCGTGGTCGATGCCGAGGCCCTGTTCACCCCCGATGTCGAGGTTCCGCCGAGCGGACGCGGCGATGCCGTGGACCAGGCGGCCCGCACCATCCGCAACACCGTGCTGCGCACCGGCATCCTCCCGCTCCGTACCGACGGCTATGCCCTCGCCGGTGTGGACCTCTCGGCCGCGGGCGGTCTGCCCGGCCAGCAGCCGCAGATCCGCGTCCCGGTCATCGCGGACGGGGGGTTGGACACCGCCCGGATGGAGATCGGCGTGGTGGAGCTGCCCCCGGCGCACAACCACCCAAGCCCCGAACCCGTACTGATCCGCCACTGGGACCAGGTGCTCGTCGGTTTCGACGCGCTCACCGCGAGCCTGGCCGAGCTCGATGCGCGGGGCGAACTGGGGCCGCTGACCGAGGTGTTCGACGGCTGCCGCATCCGCAGGATCCGAAGGCCCACCCAGTCGTACACGGACATCGGCCGGATGCTCTGGCACCCCGCCTCGCTGCACGACCCCGAGGCCGCCCTCGCGCGGGCCCGCGACGTCCTGCACCGCAACGCGCTCGCCGCGCCGGGCGCGCCCCTCGAACCCGCGGTGATCGACGGGGAGATCGCGGACCTGCTGGTCGGCGACGTCCCCGTCTTCGACGAACAGGTCGACGGGCAGCGGCTCGCCGACTTCCTGAGCGGGTGGCGGCAGGCGGACCTCACCCGTGAGCGGGACACCATCCGCAGCGCGCTGGTCGGTGCGTATCTGAATGAACGTCAACTCCCGGACCGGGTACGGACGCCCACTCGCGCGCCGAGCTCCGAGGACCGGGACCGGCGGCGGCGGCGCAAGCTGGCGGCCGAGGCCATGGAGACGATCAGCGCGGCGAGTGTGCGCGGCACGGACGGCACCGCGACCTGGATCAGTCCGGTGCTCACCGACTACGGGTGGGCGATACGACCGCTCGGCGCGGACCTCTACACCGGGCAGGGCGGTGTCGCCCTCACCCTCGCCGAATACCTGCAGGAGCAGCGGGCGGGCCGGGCCGACCCGGTGCCGGGCGTCGAGTCCCTGCTGCACGGAACCCTGGAGGTGCTGGCCGCCACCGAGGACAGCGCGCCGACCCGCCAACTCGGCGGGTTCACCGGCGTCGCCTCCCAGGTGTGGACGTGGGCCGCGCTGCACCGGCTCCTCGGCACACCCGAGGCGCTCGACCGCGCCCGCGCCAGGGCCGCGCTGCTGACCCCGGAGGCCATCGCCGCCGACGAGGCGCTCGATGTGCTCAACGGCGTCGCCGGGGTGATCGTTCCGCTGCTCGACCTCGGTGAACTCACCGGCGAGGAACGATGGCCGGACCTCGCGGCGGAAGCGGGCCGGCGCCTGGAGCGGACCGCCGTCATCGACGACCGCGGGGCGCGGTGGTCCACCGTGATGTTCCCGGAGGGCATCGGCGGCTTCGCCCATGGCGCCAGCGGCGCCGGGTGGGCACTCACCCGGCTCGCCCTGTCCGCCGCGGGGAGCACGGCCGACCGGCGCCGGTGGCACGAACTGGCCTCCCTGGCCCACGACTTCGAAGCCTCGCTGTACTCTCCCGCGGCAGGCGCCTGGGCCGACGCGCGGATCGGCGGGGACGTCGACCATCCCACCGCGTGGTGCCACGGCAGTACCGGCATCGGCCTCGCCGCCGTCGACCTCCACCGCCGCACCGGCGACCCCCGCCACCTGGAGACCGCGCTCCGCTCCGGACCGGCCGGGATGCGGGAGGGCTTCGGCTGGAGCCACACCCTGTGCCACGGCGACCTCGGGCTGTGGGAACTCCTCCACCATGTACGCGCCTTGCAGGGGTACGAGGGCCCGCCCGCCGCGCAGGCCGATGCCGAACTGCTCTCCGGCATCGAAGAGCGCGGTCCGGTCGGCGGGCTCGCCAAGGAGGCGTTCGCGCCGGGGCTGCTGCCGGGGCTGTCCGGCGTGGTCCACCACCTGCTGCGCATGCACCCGGACGCCCGGCTGAGCTCTCCGCTCCTGTTGGGCCTCCCCCCGGAACCGGCGTCGGCCTAGTGCCGCGTCAGGGAACCTTTGCCCGTCAAGGAGCGGCGTCCGGTGCGTACTCTCCGGGGGTACCCCCTGCTCGAAGAGCTTGGGGGAGTGCGGGCCGGAAGTCCTCGTACTGGACGTACTCGGGCTTTCGGCCCGTGCGGCGAAGGGGGTACCTCCCTGCTCGAACGAAGTTGAGAGCTTGGGGGAGCGTGCCGGGCGTCGCGACGGGGCAAAGGTTCCCTGATGCGGCACTAGTACCGCATCAGGGAACCTTGCGCGGCACTGGCCCCTGGTCGCAGGGACCGGACAGGCTGGTCGAGCAGGTGCCGGTTCATTCCGTCGGGCGCCGGGACCGCCACCGGCCGAAGCCGCCGGTCTGCCAGGTGGTGCCGTCGGGCTCCGTCGCGAAGGCCTCGGTGCCCGGCTGCCGCTCCAGCCAGGCCCGCGCCCCGGCGCCCCGGGCGTACGCGGCGGTGGCGCCGACGTCGGCGTCGGTGAGCGAGGGGCATACGACGGTCAGGGCCGCGAGTGCGAGGGCCGGTGGTTCGCCGGTGTGCGGGTCGAGGATGTGGCAGCCCCGTTCGGCGGGACCCGAGGTGGCGACGGCCGTCCGTGACGCGTCCGCGCCGACCTCGACGACCGTGGCGAGCGCGCCGGGGACCAGCGGATCGGCGATGCCGATACGCCACGGGCCGCCCAGGAGCTGGATGTCGCCGCCGCCGTTCACGCACACGGCGGCTTCGGGCGCCGCCTCGGCCAGCAGGTGGGCCGCGTGTTCCGTGGCCCAGCCCTTCACCAGCCCGGTCGGGTCCCAGATCGCCGCCACGGATGCGTCGCGCCGCGCGTAACCGGGCGTGAACCAGCCCTCTGTGCGCCGTTCCGCCTCCTCGCACAGCCGCCGGACCTCGCGCACCGCGGGGTCGCAGTCGTCCGCGGAGGCGTTCCCTTCGGCCCACTCTCCGCGGGCCAGGCGGCTCACGTCACTGTCCTCGCGGTACGGGGAGAAGACCGCGTCCATGCGGTGGAGGAACGCGACGGCCCGGTCCAGTGCCTCCCGTGTACGGGGGGCATCCGCGGATCCGCGTACGTCGAAGGAGAACACCGTGCCCATGCAGTGCTCCACGTGCCGCACCCGTCCGGCGGAGTGCGCCAGGCGCCGCACCCGTCCGGCGGCCGCTCCGTCGGCTTCGCCGGGGTCAGACACCGGCCCTGTCCAGGGCGCTCTGGAGGGACTGGCGGTACCCGGCGCTGGTGTAGGTGGCTCCGGACACCGCGTCGATGTCCGCACTCTGCGCGGCGAGCGTCCGCTGGTTCAGGGTGGGTACGGCCTTGGCGGAGATGTCCCGGCTCCGCGGCGTCGAGGAGGGCGACTGGACGGCGGTCGCCTTCGTGATGGTGTCGCCGTCCAGGGTGATCCGCACCTGGACCGGCCCGTACCGCGTGCTGATCGTGGCACCGGTGACCGAGCGGGTGGTGGAACCGGCGGAGCCGCCGCCCGGGGTGGTGGCGGACGTCTTCGGTGCGGAGGGGGCGCTGGTGGGGGCGGAGGCGGAGCGTGCCGCGGTGGCCCCGGGGGACGCGGACGCGCCGCCGGACTCCGTGGCCGGGGCGCTCGCGGACGGCGAGGCCGGTCCGCTCACGGGCGACGACGGCGAGGCGGAGGGGGTCGCGGCCGGGTCGGCAGGGGCCACGGGGACGCCGGAGGCACCAGGGTCCGCGGCCCGGGCGAGCGCGGGGTCCGTGGTCGGCTTGAGCGCGATCAGCAGCACGACGGCGGCGGCGGTGCCCGCACCGGCGAGCACGGCCCGGCGCAACGGATGGTTCTTCCTCACACCACGTTCAGCGCCGGGAAGCCGCCCGACGTCACACGGGCGCGGGCAGCCGACGTCACACGGGTGCGGGCCGCCCCGCCGCCACGCGGGTGCGGGCCGCCCCGCCGCCGGACAGGTTCGTCAGAAGGCGAAGGACTCGTGGTGGATACGACGGTCCGGCACCCCGGCCTCCCGCAGAGCGGCGTACGACTCCTCCGCGAGCCCCTGCGGACCGCACACGTACACGTCGTGCCGGGCGATGTCCGGGAGGATCCCGCGGAGCATCTTCGCGCTGATCGCCGGCCGCTTCCCGCCCGGTCCGTTGACCGCGTACAGCAGCTGCGCCCCGCGCTCGTCGGCGATCGCCTCGAGTTCCTCGCGCAGTGCAAGGTCGTCGGCGGTCCGGGCCCGGTAGAGCAGCGTCAGGTCACGGCCCGCGCCCGGCAGGGTCTCGAACAGGGCCCGCAGCGGAGTGATCCCCGCGCCACCCGCGATCAGCAGCACCTTGCCCCGGCTGCGGCGGGCCGCGGTCATCGACCCGTACGGGCCCTCCGCCCACACCCGGGTCCCCGGCCGCAGCCCGACGAGCGCCGAGCTGTGCCCGCCGACCGCCTTGACCGTGATCCGCAACAGATCCGGTCTCGGTGGCGCGGACAGCGAGTACGGGTTCGCCGTCCACCACATCCCCGCGGTGAGGAAACGCCAGCGGAAGAACTGGCCGGCCTCGGCGCCCAGCCGGTGCAGCCGCCGCCCGCGCAGGTACACGGAGACCACTCCCGGAGCCTCGGGAACCACCTCCTCGACCCGCAAGCGGTGGACGAGGTTGAGGCGGATCGGCGTCAGCACGCGGTACCAGAGCAGCAGCACGGCGACCGTGCCGTAGAGCGCGTACCAGGCCCTGCGTGCCAGAGGGCTGCCGATGAACTCGGCGCCGGTCGCGAGCTGGTGCCAGAAGGCGAGGAAGACCGCCAGGTAGGTCAGCAGATGCAGGTAGTACCAGACCTCGTAGCGCATCCTGCGCCGTGCGGCCCCGGCGGACACCAGACCGACAAGCAGCAGGAGCGCGGTCCCGGCCGCCGCCTTGCCCGTCTCCGGGTACTCGGTCACGAGGGACACCGTCTGCGCCACGACACCGATCCGCCCCTGGAGCGCGTACCCGCACACGGTCAGGACCACGTGCGCGAGCGTGAGGGACAGGGCGTACCGGCCGCTCGTCGCGTGCCAGCGCGACACCCGGTCGGAGCCCACCCGCCGTTCGAGCGCCGGGACGCGCGCCATCTGCACCACGACCAGCGCCATCACGTACCCGGCAAGCAGCCCCGTGATCCGCCCCGCGTGGATGAGCCGGTCCCCCGGCTCGGGGAGCACCGCGGGCGTGTTCTGCCACCACAGCCACACCACCGCAGCTGCCCCGCCCCACGCCGAGACGAGCAGGGGTATCGCGGGCGAGCGGCGCCGACGGACACGGCGCCGGGCCTGGCGTCGGCCCGCTCGCCCGTAAGAGGTCGTGGCCACGAACGTGAACCTCCGGTCGACCGGTCGGGTGATGGCTGTACGGGACTATGCCTGGTCGTCGTTCCGCCGGCCGGGTCGGGGTGGTCATCGCAGGCTCGCCTTCGAGGCATCGGAGCGGTCGATACGGTCACCTTGCGCCTCCAAGGCGCTTCGGGCGTTGGGCCTGTGATGTCAGCAAGCGATCTTCCGGAGGATCGAGGTCTGGGGGTAACCGCCCCGACCGGCCGGCCCGAGACAGGTGGTCCGGTCCCGTCCGCGGGCCGACGTCCGGTCCCGTCCTCCGGCCGACGTCCTGGCCGGTGTTAGATTCGCCAGGTGGACTCCCGACGTGTTCGGTTCGGCATCCTGGGGCCGCTGGAGGTCACGGTCGACGGTCGGCCCGTCGCGATCCGTGCCGCCCAGTCGGCGAAGCTGCTCGCGGCACTGCTGCTGGAGCGCGGGCACGTCGTGTCGGTCGGCAGTCTGACCGAGGTGCTGTGGGACGGCGAGCCGCCGGCGACGGCACGGCAGCAGATCCACAAGACGGTCGCCCGGCTGCGCCGGTTGATCCCGGACGTGATCGACACGGACGCCGCCGGCTATCGCATCGGTGAAGTACAGCTCGATGCCCGGAAGTTCGCCGAACTGGCGGGCGAGCCATCGATCGAGGGCCTGACGGCCGCACTCGCCCTGTGGCGGGGACCGGTGCTGGCCGGTGTCGACAGCCGGGAGTTACAGAGCCGCTCACGCGGCCTGGCCGAGCGGCGGCTGACGGTCACCGAGAAGCTGCTCGGCCTGCGGCTGCACGCCGGCCAGGCGGCGGACGTGGCCGTGGAACTGCCCGCCCTCATCGCCGCCCATCCGCTGCGCGAGGGCCTGCGGGCGTTGCACATGGAGGCGCTGCTCGACTGCGGTCGCCGGGCAGAGGCGCTCGCGGTGTACGCGGAGGTCCGCGCTCTGCTCGCCGAGGAACTGGGCCTCGATCCGGGCCCGGAGCTGAGGCGCATCCACCAGCGGGCGCTGGGGGCGGGCGAGGACACCTCCGTACCGCGGGCGCCCTGCACACTGCCGTACGACCTGCCGGACTTCACCGGGCGGGCCACCGACGTCGCACGCCTGCTGAGTGCCGCACGCTCCAGGCCGATCCAGGTGGTGGACGGCATGGCCGGGAGCGGCAAGACCTCGCTGGTGGTACACGCGGCGCACCGGCTGGCATCCGGCCATCCCGACGGGCAGCTCTTCGTCGACCTGCAGGGCTACACCCCGGGCGCCCGGCCGCTCGACCCCGCGGCCACCCTGGAGTCGTTGCTGCGCACCATCGGAGTGCCCGCGCAGGCCATCCCGGACAGCCTCGCCGACCGCGCGGCGGCCTGGCGTGATCAGCTGGCGGACCGCAGGGTCCTGCTGGTTCTGGACAACGCCGCGGACTGTGACCAGGTGCGGCCCCTGCTGCCGGGCAGCCCGCGTTGTCTGACGCTGATCACCAGCCGCGGGCGGCTCGGTGGCCTGGACGGGGCCGGATCGCTGACGGTCGGTTCCCTGCCCGTGGCCCAGGCGGTGGAACTCCTCGGCCGGATCGGCGGCGAGCGGGTGGCGGCCGATCCGGCCGCCGCACGCGAAGTGGCGCTGCTGTGCGGCCGCCTCCCGCTGGCGATACGTATCGCGGGCACCCGCCTGGCACACCGCCCGGCGTGGACGGTCGAGTCACTCGCACGCCGACTGCGCGACGAGACCGGACGACTGGGCCAGCTGGTCGTCGACCACCGGGCGGTCGCCGCCGCGTTCGCCGTCTCCCACCAGCACCTGGGGCCGGCGGAGCAGCGCGTCTTCCGGCTGCTCGGGGTGCATCCGGGTGCCGGTTTCGACCGTCATGCGGTGGCCGCGCTGGCCCGCTGTTCGCCGGAGCACGCGGAGGAGAGCCTGGAGCGCCTGGTCGACGCCCATCTGCTGCACCAGCCCTCCCCCGACCGCTACGCACTGCACGACCTGTTGCGCGCCTACGCCCGGCAGCTCGGATGCGGCGACGACGCCGGGACCCGGCTGCACGACTACTACCTGACGGCCGCGCGGCGAGCCACCGGCACGCTGAACCCGGGCGAGCGGCCGGCCGAGCCCGACGTCCGGTACACACCGCGCCACCTGCCCCGACTGCCCGACCGCGAAGCGGCCCTGGCCTGGCTCACGGCCGAGCACCGGAATCTGCTCGCGGTCGCCCGCGACTGGCGGCTGCCCGCCGTACTGAGCGACTACTTCGAGTACGCGGGGTACTTCCCGGACTGGCGCGCCACCCACGAGTGGGCGCTGGAGCGCACCGAGGAACCATTGCCCCGAGCCGTGCTGCACATCAACCTGGGTGTCCTGGCCGGCTGGACGAACCGGTTCGACCACGGCATCGGCCACCTGCGCAGCGCACTGCGCACGGTCGGCGATCCGGCGACCCGGGCCGGGATCATGACAAGCCTCGGCATGCTGCTGCACCAGGCCCACCGGGACACGGAGGCGGTGGCCGAGCTGCGCGCCGCGCTCGCCCTGAACCCGGGCAACCCGCGGGTCACCGCCATGGCGACCTGCAATCTGGGCCTGGCCACCGCGCGGACCGGGCGGGCGGACGAGGCGATGGATCTGCACCGCAGGGCTGTGGCGCTGGCCCGGGAGTGCCGCTCCGGGCCGATTCAGTGCGCCGCCTGGCTCGGTGCCGGAGAGAGCGCGCTGCGTACGGGCGCTCCCGCCCTGGCGTACTTCCAGCGGGCCCTGCGCCTGTCGCAGCGCAGCGGATTCCGCATCCAGCAGGCCCTGGCGCTGGACGGTCTGGCCCACGCCACCGGGGACGCCGCGCACTGGCGCCGGGCCCTGAAGATCTTCTCCGACGTGGGCGCCGCCCAGGCCGAGTCCGTCCGGGACCATCTGAGTCACCCCGGCCGGGCCCGCTGCGACATGTGCGCGGTCGCGGTGGTCCCGGCCGGGCGGTCACGCGGTCGGCTCGCGGCCCGGGGTCACGACTCCAGCTCGTAGAGGGTGTCCTGGGCGACCAGCCACCGGCCGCGTTCGAACACCAGCGTCATCGTGCCGGAGTAGTGGTACTCGACGTTCTTCGGCGGATAGACGAACCGGAAGTCCATCACCGCGATCCCTGTCTTGCAGCCGTGCACGGTCGTGGAGAGGATCTCGTGCTCCCAACGCCAGCCCGCCACCTCCATCCGCGGCCGGACCTCCGCCAGATGGGCATCGCGGCCCACGGTGATCTCACCGTTCGCCATCACGACGAGGTCCGGGTGCAGGATCCGTGTGTAGCGGTCGATGTCATGGGCGTCGTAGGCGTTGTTGTCCTCGTGTACCGCCGCCACGAAACCCCGCTCGCACCACGACTTCGACGGCGACTCCCCTGTGCCCGCCGTAGCAGCCGTGGCGCTCGGGCCCGAAAGGGCCAGTCCGGCCAGCAGTACGCCCACCGCCGGCAAGTTCATCCGCATCAGGTGCCTCCCTCGATGTGCTGTGTCCTGTCCGGCACCCTGCCCGAGGCCGCTACCCGTCCGGCACCCGCGCGCTACCCCCTCGCCCGTTCGGGGGGAACGTGCGAGCGGCGGATCGGGGAGCGGGCCCGTGTGTCCCGGGGCGGTCCCGGCTGATCGCGGGCGGTCCCGGCTGATCGGGGGCGGTCCCGGCTATTCGGGAAGCGGGCGTTCGTCGACGATGTGCTTCATGACGAGCGTGGAGGTCAGTCGCTGTACGCCCGGCAGGCGCGCGAGCTGTTCGTCGTAGAGCCGCTGGAAGGCGGCCAGGTCCGCGGTGGCGACGCGCAGGAGGTAGTCGGGTTCGCCGAAGAGGCGTTGGGCCTGGAGTACGTGCGGGACGGCGGCCACCGCCTCCTCGAACGTGGTCACGGTGTCGGGGTCCTCCCAGCGGAGCGTGACGAAGACGACGGCCTCGAAGTGCAGGCCCACGGCGGCCGGGTCCACCACCGCGCGGTAGCCGCGGATGGCGCCCGCCCGTTCGAGGTCGCGCAGGCGGCGGTGGCAGGGGGAGACGCTCAGCCCGACGCGGGCGGCGAGTTCGGTGACCGTGAGACGGCCGTCCAGCTGCAGCTCGGTAAGAATTGCTCGATCCATGGCATCCATAGGGAGATTTTCCCTCGGATGCTCTCGCAGCGGGGTAGATGAGGGAACACTTTCGGGCCGATCCGACCTAGCCTTCCTTGCGCACAGAAGCACGTAAGAGGGCACGAGGCACGATCCATGGACACGACCACGCTGGCGGCATTCCTGGCGGTGGACCTGCTGCTGGTGATCACCCCCGGCGCGGACTGGGCCTATGCGATGTCGGCGGGGATGCGGGGGCGGTCGGTGGTTCCGGCGGTCGCGGGGCTGCTGGCCGGGCACATGGGGTACGCGCTGCTGGCCGTCGCGGGTCTTGCGGTGATCGTGGCGGGTTCACCGGGGTTGCTGACCGGGCTGACGCTCGCCGGGGCCGGTTATCTGCTGTGGCTCGGCTGGACTGTGCTGCGGCAGGCGGACAGCGTGACGGCCGACGAGGCAGTGGCGGGTACGGCGGGGGCCGCCGGACCGGCCGGCCCTTCGCGGTTGCGGGTCATGCTGAAGGGGGCCGGCACCAGCGGGCTCAATCCGAAGGCGCTGCTGCTGTACTTCTCGCTGTTCCCCCAGTTCATCGACCCGGCCACGGGCTGGCCGGTCGCCGCCCAGACCGGGCTGCTCAGCACCATGCACCTGACGGCCTGCGCCGTCGTCTACCTCGGCGTCGCGATCCTGGCCCGCACCGTGCTGAGCACGCGCCCCTCGGCCGCCCGCATCGTCACCCGCATCTCCGGCGCTCTGATGATCGCCATCGCCGCACTGCTCCTTGTGGAAAGCCTGGCGCGCTGAGGCGGCCGCGTCCAAGGAGTCCCCGCGGACCGCGCCGGCCCGCTCGTACGACGTCGTCGTCCACCTCCACGAGGTGGAAGCCGCACACCTCCTGCGCTGAGCACGGGCCGCCCCGGACCGGATCGCCCCGGACCCGCTCCGCCCGGTGCCGAACCTCCGGCGCTCCCGGTCCCGTTGCCGTCGTGCGGCCGTACGCGTACGCACCCGGGCACAGCAAAGGGCCGCGACCGGCCCCCTGCTCCGGTCGCGGCCCCTTGGGCAGGCGGGTGTTCGGCCTCAGCAGCCCCCGCCGCTCGCCGCGCCGCCGATCTGCACCGTGGCGGGTGCACCGCAGCAGCCGCCACCGTCGCCCTGCGCGGTCTCACCCGACCCGGTGGTCCCGGCGGCCTCGGGCTCGTCGAACAGGCCGGCGCCCCCGCACACACCCGACTCGGGCAGCACGAGCTCCACCCGTTCCGCAGCCGCCCGGTCGCCGGCGAGGGCGGCGGTGATGGAGCGGACCTGCTCGTATCCCGTCATGGCGAGGAAGGTCGGCGCGCGGCCGTAGGACTTCATGCCGGCCAGGTAGATGCCCTGCTCCGGGTGGGAGAGCTCGTTCACGCCGTGCGGGTAGACGGTGCCGCAGGAGTGGACGTTGGGGTCGATGAGCGGGGCAAGTTCGACGGGGGCCTGGAGGCGTTCGTCGAGGGCGAGGCGGAGTTCGTCGACGAAGCCGAGGTCGGGGCGGAAGCCGGTGAGGCCGATGATCTCGTCGACCGGGTCGAGGCGACGCCCGTCCTCGCCCTCGAGGACCAGCCCGCCGTGCTCGTCGCGCGCCACGGAGGCGGTACGGAAACCGGTCACCGCGTCGGCGTACCCCTCGTCGACGGCGGCCTTGGCCGCGAGGCCCAGCGCGCCGCGTGCGGGCAGCTGGTCGGCTTCGCCACCGCCGAAGGTGGAGCCGGAGATGCCGCGGCGCAGGACCCACACCGCGTGCGTGCCGGGTTCCTCCTTCGCCAGGGCCGCGAGGGCGGCCAGGGTGGTGAAGGCGGAGGCGCCGGAGCCGATGACGGCGGTGCGGCGGCCCGCGTAACGCGCCCGTACGGCCGGGTCGTCGAAGTCGGGGACGCGGTAGGAGATGCGGTCGGCGGCGGCCTTCTCGCCGAGCGCGGGCAGTCCGTCGCCGCCGAGCGGGCCGGGCGTGGACCAGGTGCCGGAGGCGTCGATGACGGCGCGGGCGGTGAGGCGGGCCTCGGTGCCGTCCGCGTGCTCGACGTGGACGGTGAAGGGCTGCTGCTCGCGCTCGGCGTCCACGACGCGGTCACGGCCGGAGCGCGAGACGCCGGTGACGCGGGCGCCGTAGCGGACCCGCTCGCCGAACACGTCCGCGAGCGGCTGCAGATAGCGCTCTGCCCAGTCGCCGCCGGTCGGGTAGGCGGTGCCGTCGGGCGCCACCCAGCCGGTGGGGGACAGGAGCTTCTCGGCGGCCGGGGCGATGACCTCGGACCAGGTGGAGAAGAGCCGTACGTGCGACCACTCCCGTACGGCGCTCGCGGCGGCGGGCCCCGCCTCCAGGACGAGCGGCTCGATGCCGCGCTCGACGAGGTGGGCCGCGGCGGCAAGACCGGTCGGGCCGGCCCCGATGACGACCACCGGAAGCTGCTGCTGCTCGCTCATGTCTGCTGTCTCCTTGCGTGATCAGTGAACGTGACCGGTGAACGCGGTCGTGAACACGGTCGTGAACGTAGGCGTGGACGCGCTCGTGGACTCGGTCAGCGGACGGGGCCGAAGGCGGCCAGGGCGGACTCGGTGGCGCGGTGCCGGGATTCCGGGCTGCAGGTGGTGTCGCAGACCTGGACGCAGCTGTCGCAGAAGCGGACGCCGTCCAGGCTCCGGGCCGCCCTGCGCGCCTTGATGCCGGCCAGCAGTGCGGTGATGCGTACGGCCATGCCGCCCTCCCTGTTTCGATGCTCGTCGATGTCTTGTGGAGCAGCCTGCCCTCTGATTCGACGCTTGTCAACATAGACGTTCATCGAATTCAGAGTTAGGCTTCGGTCATGTCCCTCACCGAGTCGCTGCCGCTGATCGAGCCCGCCGCCTCCGAGGCCGTGGAGCCGTGCTGCCCGCCACTGACGGAGCGGACGTTCACCGCCGAGGAGGCCGAGCGGACCGCGAAGATGTTCAAGGCGCTCGGCGATCCGGTGCGCCTGCGGCTGTTCTCCGCCGTCGCCTCGCACGAGGGCGGCGAGGTCTGCGTCTGCGATATCGGCGATGTCGGGGTCTCGCAGCCGACCGTCTCGCACCATCTGAAGAAGCTGAAGGAGGCCGGGCTGCTCACCTCCGAGCGGCGCGGCACCTGGGTCTACTACCGCGTCGAGCCCTCGGTGGTGGCCGCGATGGGCCGACTGCTCGCACCCCCGCGGCTCAGCTCCTGAGCAGCCCCGCGATCTCCCGTGCCGCCTCGCGCGCCGGGCGCCCCGTCCCGATGAGCGTGGCGGAGGCCGGTCCGGTCCAGTCTCCGTAGCCGAGCAGGTGCAGGCGGGGTTCGCCGAGGGCGCGGGTTCCCTCGGTGGGGATGTGGCCGCGTTTCCCGCGCAGCCCGAGCGGCGCGAGGTGGGAGAGCGCCGGGCGGAAGCCCGTGCACCAGATGATCGCCTCGGCCTCGGCGCGCGTGCCGTCGGACCACTCCACCCCGCCCGGGACGAGACGGCTGAACATGGGCGAGGCCTTCAGGAGCCCCCGGTCGCGGGCCTCGCGCACCGGCGGCACGGCGACGATGTCGCCGAGGGAGGCGACCCCGCCCGTGTCCGCGCGCCCCTCCTCCAGCGCCCGCCGCCGCGCGGTGGCCGCGTCGAAGAGCGCGCGGCCGTCGATGTCGTCCGCGAGAAAGCGCGGCGGCCGCTGGGTGACCCAGGTGAGCTCGCTGCCGTACGCGAGGTCGGCGGCGATCTGGGCGCCGGAGTTCCCGCCGCCCACCACGACAACGCGCTGACCGGCAAAGCCCGCCGCACTGCGGTACTCGGCCGTATGCAGCTGCCGCCCGTCGAACCGCCCGGGCACGGCCGGCCGGAACGGCCGCCACCACGTACCCGTGGCGCTGATGGCCGCGCGCGCCCGCCACACCCCGCAGTCGGTCTCGACCCTGAGGTGCGGCCCGTCGCGGTGCACACCCTGTACGCGTACGGGGCGCCGCACCGGCAGCTCGTAGCGCTTCTCGTACTCGCGCAGATACGTGACCACATGACCCGCGTCCGGATACGTCTGCCCCGGCTGCACCGGCATGAGCCGGCCCGGCAGCGAGGAGTACGCCGCCGGGGAGAACAGCCGGAGCGAGTCCCAGGCGTGCTGCCAGGCGCCGCCCGGCGTGGCCTGCGCATCGAGGACGACGAAGTCCACGCCGAGCCGGCGCAGGTGGTAACCGGCGGCGAGCCCGGCCTGGCCGGCGCCGATCACCACCACATCCGCATACGACGATGGCGTCACCGTACAGCCGTGAACTTCCTGCGCCAGGCCAGCGACACGTAGACGAGGGCCACCAGGACCGGGACCTCGATCAGCGGCCCGACGACACCGGACAAGGCCTGCCCGGAGGTCACGCCGAAGGTAGCGATGGCGACGGCGATGGCGAGCTCGAAGTTGTTGCCGGCCGCGGTGAACGCGAGCGTCGTGGTGCGCTCGTAGTTCATGCCGATCGCCTTGCCGAGCAGGAAGGTGCCGAACCACATCACCGCGAAGTACACGAGCAGCGGCACCGCGATCCGGGCGACGTCCAGAGGCTGCGAGGTGATCGTCCTCCCCTGCAGCGCGAAGAGGATGACGATCGTGAAGAGCAGACCGTAGAGCGCCCAGGGGCCGATACGGGGAAGGAACGTGGCCTCGTAGTCCGCCCTGCCCAGCTTCCGTTCGCCCAAGCGGCGGGTCAGGAAGCCTGCGAGGAGTGGGACGCCGAGGAAGATGGCGACGTTCAGCGCGATCTTCCCCATCGAGATGTCGAGCGTCTCGCCCTCGCCGAGGCCCAGCCAGCCCGGCAGGAGGTCGAGGTAGAACCAGCCGAGCACGCCGAACGCAAGGACCTGGAAGACCGAGTTGAGGGCGACGAGGACGGCGGCCGCCTCACGGTCGCCGCAGGCCAGGTCGTTCCAGATGATGACCATCGCGATGCAGCGGGCGAGACCGACAATGATCAGACCCGTGCGGTACTCCGGCAGGTCGGCCAGGAAGATCCAGGCGAGCGCGAACATCACCGCCGGGCCGAGGATCCAGTTGATGACGAGCGAGGAGATCATCAGGCGGCGGTCGCCGGTGACCGCGTCGAGCCGGTCGTAGCGGACCTTCGCGAGGACCGGGTACATCATGATCAGCAGGCCGACCGCGATCGGCAGCGAGATCCCGCCGATCTCGACCTTCGCGAGCGCGTCGTCCAGGCCCGGGATCAGCCGGCCGAGCCCCAGGCCGAGGCCCATGGCGAGCAGGATCCACACGGCGAGGAAGCGGTCGAGCGTCGACAGCTTCGCGACGACCGAGGCCTCCTCGGTCGTGATCCCGGTGGCGGCGGGGGGTTCGATGGGTTCGGTGCGGGTCACGGACAGGCCCTCTTGTTGTCGGCGGCGCTACGGGCGGACTCGGCCAGCTCGGCGAACTGGCCGGCCAGCGTGGCGATGACGTCGGGCCTGAGCCGGTAGTAGGTGAAGCGGCCGCAGGGCTCGGTCTCCACCACCCCGGCCTCGCGCAGCACCCGCAGATGGTTGGAGAGGTTGGTCTGCCGGGCGCCCGTCTCCTCCACGAGGTGGGTGGTGCAGAGGGTCTCACGGGCCAGCAGGGTCACGATCTGCAGCCTCAGCGGGTCGCCGAGGATCCTGATCAGGTCACTGTCGACTGACGTCATCATGGGCTGATACTCTCACATCAGCGGTGACTGACACCACTGGGTGCTGATGTGACCCGCGAGGGAAACCACGAGGGAAACCGCGAGGGAACCTCCACCCGTTCCTGGCTCCTCATTCGCCCCGCACCCGTATTCGTCGCGAGACAAGAGAGACCTTCCGATGGCCGAGAAGCCCTCCGTCCTGTTCGTCTGCGTCCACAACGCAGGCCGCTCCCAGATGGCCGCGGCCTGGCTGAGCCACCTGGCGGGCGACCGCGTCGAGGTCCGCTCGGCGGGCTCCTCGCCCGGCGATTCCGTGAACCCGGCGGCGGTCGAGGCGATGGCCGAGGTCGGCATCGACATCTCCGCCGAGGTGCCGAAGATCCTCACCGTGGACGCGGTGCGCGAGTCCGACGTCTGCATCACGATGGGCTGCGGCGACACCTGCCCGGTATTCCCCGGCAAGCGCTACCTCGACTGGAAGCTCGAGGACCCGGCCGGACAGGGCGTCGAGGCGGTGCGCCCCATCCGCGACGAGATCAGGACCCTCGTCGAGGGCCTGATCACGGAGATCGCCCCGGCGCCGGCCGAGTAGGCCGACGGCCGGGGCGATCGGACGCCGCGGGATCAGGCGCCGCGGGATCGGGCGCGGCGGGAAGCAGTCAGGAGCACTCCCCCGCGGTCAGACCCGGTCCGCCGCGATCAGCAGATACTGGAAGGACCCGTCCTCGTAGGAGTTGATGAAGGCCTCCTCGATGCCGGTGACCAGTGAGGACGTGGCCCGCAGCTTCCAGTACGGCAGCGTCTGGGCGGTCAGGTCCACGACCGCCTGCGGTACGAGACGGTTGTCGGCCATGGCCCGCAGATAGTCCCGGCGCGAGTGGATGTTGCACTCGAAGTGCGCGTTGATCTGGGAGACCCACTTCGAGGGCTGGCCATGCCGCGGGTTCCAGCAGCCCGTGATCGTCACATAGCGGCCGCCGACGCCGAGGATGCGGGAGTGCTCCGCGAAGAGGTCGTGCAGGTCGACGTACATGGACGACTCGTTGTTCCACGAGGCCTTGGCCTGTCCGTTGTGGAAGGGCATGTCGAGCATGTTGCACACCCGGGCGTGCACCCGGTCCTGCACACCGAGCTCGCGGGCCCGCCGGTTGGCGAAGTCGGCCTGCTTCGAGGACAGGGTGACGCCCTCGACCCGACAGCCGAAGCGCCGCTGGGCCATGACCATCGAGCCGCCGCGGCCGCAGCCGGCGTCGACCAGGGTGTCATCGGGCCCGACCGGGCCGAGGTGGTCGAGCAGGACATCGGTCTGCGCGGACTCCAGACGGTGGAGTTCGGCGATCAGCCGCTTCTCGTAGGCCTCGTCGCCCGCGTTGCCGAGGGCCTCGTGGTCGATCTCGCCGATGCCGTAGTGGTGGTGGTAGAGCCCGTCGACATCGCCGAGCCGCAGGTTCACGGGCCTGGCCTCCTGGTCCCAGTAGCGGGCGATCTCGCCCTGGTAGGGGGAGGCGGGGCCGGGCAGCAGTCCTGCGGCGCCGGTGGAGCCGTTGGTTGCTGTGGCGGCGGCGCTGAGTTCGGTGCTGGTCACTGAGAAGTCCGTTCCTTACCAGAAGTCGGGCAGGCTGTAGCGGTACGTATTGGTCATGTGCCAGTAGTGGTTGCCGTCGACCCAGACGGCGACGCCTCGCAGGAAACGCAGCACGCTCGGGAGCGGGCAGGCCACGGCGAGGGCGGCGGCCTCGGCCTCGAAGGTGTGCATGAGGTCGTTGTGGACCTCGACCGCCTTCAGATAGGCCTCCTTCGCGGACAGGCCCTCGCGTTCGGCGATCACCACGGGCAGATTGAGGTGGCGGCCGGGGCTTTCGAGTTCCTTCGTGTACGAGTAGAGGTCGTTGACGATCGTGGTGGCATTGCCCGCGAGCGCGATGACCCGCTGCATCTCGGGCCGGGCGTGCAGGTCCGCCGGGAGCTCGTAGCCGCCGACGGTGTCGGTGATGGTGGGGCAGGGGCGGAAGTTGTTGAACTGGCGCATCGCGAGGTACTCCCACACCTCGGGCACATGCTCCTCCTGCGCCCACGCGGCCTCGGCGAGATAGCCCAGGTGCAGGCGGGCCATGTCGTGCCGGTACCGGTCGGTCTGCGAGGGGCTCGCCTGCCCTGTGAAGTACTCCATCGCCGAGCGGTAGGCGCGCCGGGGCGCGTCCGAGCCCAGCGACTCGCCCCAGGCCGGGGCGTACTCGGCCGTCGTGTGCAGCGGGTCGAGTGCCGTGTGCGCGAGGAGCAGCCGGCTGCCGAGGCCGACGGGTGAGCCGCCGTGGTCCTCGCAGTAGCAGTCGTCGACCGCGTTCTCGGCGACCATCAGGCGGGTGGCGAGCATCAGATGGTCGATGCTCGGGGCGTCCGGGTGGCAGGCGACCATGTAACGGCTCACGGAGAAGCCGTCGAACTGGTCCTCCCACTCCGGCGGCACGGCCTGCACCTCGTCCACCGCCCAGGCCCTGATCCGCCGGCCGACCTCGGCCACGCGGGTGGGGTCGGGGGGCGGGACCGGGTGGAAGTAGAGGCCGGGCACCGGGGTGCCCTCGGCGGGTCGGGTGTCGGCGTCGGCGGGGTGGTCCTTGGTCGGGTGGTCCTTGGTGGGGTGGTACTTGGTGAGTTGGCCCTCCGCGGCGGGCTGGTCCGCGGCGGACGGACCAACCCCGGCGGGCCCGCTCAGCCGCAGGCCCGTTGTCCCCAGGCCGGCGGGTCCGTGCAGGAGCCGGTCGAGGGCGGGAGGATGATTCCGTACGAAGGCATCCGCGACACCGGATCGCGCGCCGCGCAGGGAGGCGGCCGAGGGCGGGCCGGGCAGACCGGGCCGCAGGCGGGAAAGCCCGGGATCGGGCATCCGTGGCTCCTTGGTGAGATGGATGGACAGACCGTTCCACGGGCGGACGGGCCGGGTGGCCCGCCCGGCCGTACAGGTGCCCTGAACGCGCGGCAGAACCAGCGCCGGACAGGTCCTAGTCGCGGCGGTGGGCGATCTGCACGTTCTCCAGCACACCGAGCGCGTCGGGCACGAGAACGGCCGCGGAGTAGTACGTCGTCACCAGATACGACATGATCGCCTGCTCGCTGATCCCCATGAACCGCACCGAAAGACCCGGCTCGTACTCGTCCGGCAGCCCGGTCTGGCGCAGACCGACGACGCCCTGGTTCTCCTCGCCGACACGCATGGCCAGGATGGAACTCGTATTGGTCTCGCTGATCGGGATCTTGCTGCAGGGCAGGATCGGCACCCCGCGCCAGGCCGGAACCTGCTGGCCACCCAGGTCGACATGGTCCGGGTAGAGCCCGCGGGCGTTGAACTCGCGGCCGATCGCCGCGATCGTCCGGGGGTGAGCGAAGAGGAACTTGGTGCCGCGGCGGCGGCAGAGCAGTTCGTCGAGGTCGTCCGGGGTCGGCAGGCCGGAGCGGCTCTGCAGCCGCTGCTTGAAGTCGGCGTTGTGCAGCAGGCCGAACTCCCGGTTGTTGACCAGCTCGTGCTCCTGCCGCTCGCGCAGCGCCTCGATCGTGAGCCTGAGCTGCTCCTCGGTCTGGTTCATCGGACCGTTGTAGAGGTCGGCGACCCTCGTGTGGACACGCAGGACCGTCTGCGCGGCGGAGAGTTCGTATTCACGGGGGCAGGGTTCGTAGTCGACAAACGTGCCCGGCAGCTCGGGTTCGCCCGAGTGGCCGGCGAGCATCGCGATCTCCGCCTCGCCGTGCCGGTTCTGCCGCTGCTGGGGCAGCGAGCGGAAACGCTCCACATGGGCCTGCAGTGACGGCGAAGTGGCCAGCACGGCGGCGAAGTCCGCCCGGGACAGGGTGAGCAGGACGCCGGGGGTGGCGGCGGTGGCCGTGCGCTCCCACATCGCCTCCTCGTCGAGCAGTCCCTGCTCGCCGAAGTGCCCGCCGTCGCCCACGACATCGACGGCGGCCTCCTCGCCGTACTTGCCCACGGCGGTCTGGTTGATCCGGCCGTGCGCGACGAGAAGCGCCTGGTCGGCGGGCGCGCCGCGCTCCACGAGAACTTCGCCCGCACGGAATTCGCGCTGCACGCACCGGTCGGCGATGGCGCGCAGCACCTCCTCGTCCTCGAAGCCACGCAGCACGGCGAGTTCGCCGAGCTCGCGCGGGATGACCCGGACGGAGGCGCCGTCCTGGACGAATTCGATGGTCCCGTCGCCGACCGTGTAGGTCAGCCGACGGTTCACCCGGTAGGCGCCGCCCTTCGCCTCCACCCAGGGGAGCATCCGCAGCAGCCAGCGGGAGGTGATCCCCTGCATCTGCGGGGCGGACTTGGTCGTCGTGGCCAGGTTGCGGGCGGCCTCGGTGCTGAGGCTGCTCCGCTGCCGGGTCTGCTCCGGCTGCGCTTCCGGGCTGGTCTGGACGGTCATCAGACAGGCTCTCCTTTGCGAAGTAGATCAACGCACGAGCCCCAGTAAAGGCCCGGGAGACCCTGGCCACCCCAGGAAATCCGCCGGTGTTCGCCACATGCAGTGATCTTCCCGCGCGGAAGGTTTGACCACCCTTCTGCCCGTCACCTTCACCGGTGACCCATTCGTCCCGAGGTGACCGCCCCCAGCCCGGCAACTCCTTTATTCCAACGGCGTGTTGACGCCACATGAATGAACGCCCCTCCGCCCGGCTCCGACTCCTCGGGAACCGTCCCCGGCAAAGGGGCGTCGCGCCTGCCCGCGTCAGGGATGGGGCGTCAGGCGTGGGGCGTCAGGCGTGGGGCGTGGGGCGTCAGGCGTGGGGCGTGGGGCGTCAGTCCAGGCAGAACTCGTTGCCCTCGATGTCCTGCATCGTGATGCAGGATTCGTTGTAGGCGTCGGCACGTTGGATGAGGACCACGGTGGCGCCGAGGGCCTTGAGGCGTTCGCATTCGGCGGAGAGAGCGGCGAAGCGCTTGTCGCCGACCAGGCCGGTGCCCACGCGCACGTCGAGGTGGACGCGGTTCTTCGCCGTCTTGCCCTCGGGGACGCGCTGGAAGAACAGGCGCGGGCCCTCGCCGTGCGGGTCCACGCAGGCGAAGGCCGAGCCCTGCATGTCCTCGGGCAGTGAACGGTCGAACGCGTCCCAGCTGTCAAAGCCCTTCGGCGGCGGGGGTACGACGTACCCGAGGACCTCGCACCAGAAGCGGGCGACACGCTCCGGGTCGGCGCAGTCGAAGGTGACTTGGAACTTGCGGGCGGTGGTCTCGGTCATCGCTGCACCATAGTTCCGTATCGGAGGCGGTGGAAAGCGGATTCACCGGCACCGGACTCGCCTTCACCGCCTTCATCAAATCCGTTTATCCTCAACGGCGTTGCGCCGACGACCAGGCGCACCGATTCGGTTCCGGGGGAGCGGCTGGCATGAGCGGTGCGGATGAGGCGCGGGCGAACGGCGAGTCCGCCGACGGCGCGGCGGAGGATTTCGCCGACGGGGGCATCAAGCCGCTTGCCGTGAGCGATCCGGCGCGGATCGGGCCGTATCTGCTGCTCGGGCGGCTGGGCGCGGGCGGCATGGGACGGGTGTTCCTCGCGCGGAACGAGCGCGGGCGGACCGTCGCCGTGAAGGTCGTGCACGAGGAGCATGTCTCCGACGCGCAGTTCCGGGCCCGCTTCCGCAAGGAGATCGAGGCGGCGCGGCGGGTCGGCGCCCGGCACACCGCCCCCGTGCTCGACGCCGGCCCCGAGGACGAACCGCCGTGGGTCGCCACCGGGTACGTCCCCGGGCTCTCCCTGGAACAGGTCGTACGGCGGCACGGACCGCTGCCGTACGAGTCCGTGCACGCCCTCGCCGAGGGTCTGTTGAAGGCGCTTGAGGACATCCACGGCGCCGGCATCGTGCACCGCGACCTCAAGCCGTCCAACGTGATGCTGACCGTGGACGGCACCAAGGTGATCGACTTCGGGATCGCCCGCGCCCTCGACGCCTCCGTGGAATCCCTCCTGACCAGCACCGGGATGGCCATCGGATCGCCCGGTTTCATGTCGCCGGAGCAGGTGCAGGGGCAGCGGGCGGGCGTAGGCAGCGACGTCTTCACGCTCGGCTGCGTCCTGACGTACGCGGCGACCGGGCAGCTGCCGTTCGGGCACGGTGCGAGCAACCAGCACGCCGTCATGTACCAGATCGTGGAGGGCGAACCCGATCTGACGCGCGTCGAGGACACGGCGCTGCGGGCCCTGATCGAGCGCTGTCTGACGAAGGACGTGGCCGGACGTCCCGGTGTCGCGGAGCTGCTCGCCGATCCGGAGCGGGTACGGCCCGCGGTGGCACGTGGGGCCTGGCTGCCGGCGGCCGTGGTGGCTCGCCTGGCACAGCAGTCGGCGAAGCTGCTGGATGCCGAGGCGGCTCCGCTGCGGGAGGCGGGGGCGGCAGGGGCCGCGGACGGCGCGGAGGCCTCGCACGGCGAAGAGGCCTCGCACGGCTCGGACACCACGGGCGCTGCGAGCGGCGCGGGTGACGAGCCCGTCGACCGCGCGACCGTCGGGCTGCGCGGGGCGGCACCGGTGGCCGCCGGTGCCGGCACCTCGGCGGTCGGCGCGGGGCTTGGCGCCACCTCCGGCGCCAAGCCCCGCCAGGAGTCGCCGCGGCGCAGGCGCACCCTGATCGCACTCCCCATCGTCGCCGTCCTCGCCCTGGGCGGCGGCACGGTCGCGATCCTGCAGCCCTTCGGCAGCGACAAGGACGGTGACCGGGCCGAGCGGCCCGGCAACAGCGCCAGTGCGACACCCGGCGACAGCGAATCCCCTCGTACGCCCAGCAGTTCGCCCTCCGACGAAGGCAAGGACGGGTCCGAGGACAAGGAGAAGGACGGGGGCGGGGAGAAGGACAAGGGCGAGGACGAGGACGGCAAGGGCGGCGGCGGTACCGGCGGCGACGGGGACGGGGACGGTTCGCAGGCCTCGGGCGGTTCGGGTGGACCTGGCAGTACGGACGGCGGCGCGGCGAGCGGCGGCGGTTCGTCCGACGGATCGGGTGGATCGGGCGGATCGGGTTCGGGCAGCGGCTCCGGCGGTGGCTCGGACAGCAACGGCTCCGGCGACGGCGGCTCCGCCACGAAGTCCCCGCCGCCCGACCTCAAGAGCTACGAGGCGAAGTACGTGCACGGCTGCTTCGGCGCCTGCGACATGCCCGTCAAGGTGAGCTGGTCGGCGATCCCGCAGGCGACACGCTACGACATCCACTACACGAACACGGGCAGCAACTTCACGGAGAAGAACGTCGACACGACGTACTCGACCAGTGGCACGAGCTACACCATCAACGGCCCGTTCTCGGGCGACCGGTTCTGCGTGACCGTGCGGGCCGCGAACGCGTACGGCCCGTCCGCGTGGGCGGAGAAGATCTGCGACGATGTGCCGCCCTCCTGAGGGGCAGACGCCGCCCCGGCCGCTCACTCCGCCAGGCGCACGATCATCTTCCCGGTGTTCTCCCCGCGCAGCATCCCCAGGAACGCCTCCACCGTGTTCTCGAATCCGTTCACCACGGTCTCCTGCGGGACCAGCGCGCCCGAGCGGATGTGCGGGACCGCGAAGTCCTCGAGTTCCCGGACCGCGTCGTAGTGGTTGCGGACCATGACGCCTTCCAGGCGCAGGGACTTGCCCACGACGTCGAAGAGGTTGCGCGGCGCGGGCGGAGGTGCGGCGAGGGAGTGGTACTGGGCGACCGCGCCCACCCATGCGATGCGGCCGAACTCGCGCAGCGAGCCGATCGCCGCCTCCAGGTGCTCGCCGCCGACGTTCTCCACGGCCGCGTCGAGCCCGTCGGGGGCCGCCTGGGCGAGGAGGGATGGCACCGGTCCGTCGTGGTAGTCGAAGGCCGCGTCGAAACCGAGTTCCGAGACCAGCCGCTCCACCTTCGCCGCCGAGCCCGCGCTGCCCACGATGCGGCGCGCCCCGAGCAGCCGCGCGAACTGGCCCGCCGCCGTGCCGACACCGCCCGCCGCGGCCGAGACGAACAGGTCATCGCCCGGCTGCAGCCGCAGCGTACGGGTCAGCGCCACCCACGCGGTCAGGCCGGTGCCGCCGAGCGTCGACAGGAACGCGGTGAGCGGCACACCCTCGTACCGCGGAACCAGCCGCACCTCGTCGGCCCGCACGAGCGCGTGCGTCCGCCAGCCCTGGCGGTGCTGGACGAGGTCGCCGGGGGCGAGGCCCGGGTCGGCGGAGGTCAGGACGCGGCCGACGGCGCGTCCCTCGAGAGGGGCGTTCAGGCTCCAGTCGGCCGCGCCGCTCGTCAGACCCGCCTCGTCCATGAGTTCGCGGTGGTACGGGTCGACGGAGAGCAGCAGGTTCTCCACCAGGGCTTCGCCCGGTGCGGGTGCGGCGAGCTCGTGTTCGGCGAACGTGAAGTCCGTGGCGGAGGGGAAACCGGAGGGGCGTGCCACCTGGTGGACGGCCTGTGCTGTGATCGTCGTGGGAGTTGTGTGCGTCATGGCCACGAAGTTACGAGGGGTCCGGCGGCGTGGGCAGACCCGTCCGTCGATGGCAGCAGCACGATCCATGAAAGGCGCTCATGGTCCAGGAGACCCCGGCAGCCCAGCAGGTCCCGGCCCGGGGCGCCCCGGAGCTCACGCCGTCCGAGCTGCGGATCCTGCTCGCCGTCGGCGACGCGGGCGGGTTCACCGCGGCCGCCGCGACGCTCGGCCTGACCCAGTCCGCCGTCTCGCACGCCGTACGCGGCATCGAACGCAAGCTCGGCGCGGTCCTCTTCGACCGGGGCCGCAGGGGAGCCACCCCCACCCCGGCGGGCGAACGGGCCGCCGCCCACGCCCGCCGCATCCTGCGCCTGTACGAGACGATGGCGGCCGAGGTCGGCGGCGCGGACCGCGCCCTCACGGGCGTCCTGCGGATCGCCGCGTTCCGCAGCGCGGCCCTGCATCTGCTGCCCGCCGCGCTGGAACGGCTGACACGGCGGCATCCCGGGCTGCGGCCCGAGGTCCGGGTCGTACGGGATGTCGGGCGCGGCACCGCGGGCGAGGTCGCCGACGGACGCGCCGACCTGGCCATTGCGACGCTCGGCGGCACGACGCCGCTGCCGGAGGGCCTGCTCACCGGTGAGCTGGCCCAGGAGACTTACGCGTTCGTCCACCCCGCCGGGCACCGCGCCCCGCGCAGCCTGCCGTTCGTGGACTGGCAGGAGAACTGCTCCGCGTACACGGCCGGCTGGTGGTCCGCGCAGGAGTGGCTGCCGCGCGCCACGATCACCGCGGAGGACGACGGCACGGTGCTCGCGCTGGTCGCGCAGGGCCGCGGTATGGCCGTCATGCCGGAGCTGTCGCTGCGCGACGCCCCCGCGAGCGTGACCGTCACCGACCTCGGCCCGGACCGCCCGGTCCGCACGATCGGTTACGCGACGACACCGGAACTGGCGCGGACCGCCGGGGTGCGGGAGCTGATCCGGGCGCTGCGAGGGGTACGGGGCGCCCTGGGCAACTGGGGCGCCTGAACCGGCGGTAAGCCGGGCTGGTGTTCGGGGACGGCGCGAGGCGGGTCTGACGCGACCCTGCGTGCGCATTCCGCTACTTTCAGTGCATGATCGCGTTGCGGCGGGCCCTCGTGCGGGCGGTGCGGCGGGGGCGGCTGGTCCTCGTACCGCTGCTCGCCGTGCTGATCACCGCGCATCTCGCGAGCGCCGCGCACAGTGCCCCGTTCGCCGCCACCTCCTTCGGCGGGCCCGGCGCCGGCATCGTCGCCCTCTGCCCGCCGCAGCATCATGCGGCGGACGGCTCGCAGCCGGCCGCGCAGGCAGCCCGGGACGCGAAGGCAGCGCAGGGCGCACAGGGCACGCGGGACGTGAAGGCCGCGCAGACGGCGCAGGCAGTGCGGGCAGCGCGGGCCGGGCAGGCGGTACATCCCTTGCACGGGCACGACTGCGGCGCGCATCTCGACCACTCGGTCGACCGGCCACGCGATCCGGGCGAGCACCCCCTCGTACCACCCGGACTGCCCGGACTGCCCGGCGCGGTGACGCCCGCGGAGGCCTCGGCGGCGGGTGGGTGCGAGGCCGCTGCAGCCCAGGAGCGTGACGGTCCCCCGGTTCCGGCCGACGGCCGGTCGCTGTTCGGCGTCTGGCGGCTGTAGGCCGCGCCCACCCGCATCCCCGTATGCCCGCCGCCGTATCCCGGCGGGACATGCGGGGCTGCGCGCCCGCGCGCCCCCACTCTCCCCCGCTGCCTCCCCGCGAGACCTCCGACGCGTCGAAGTGCCGACGCCCCGGCCCGCGTTCCGGTCCGGTCCGGTCCGGCTCTCCGCCATGGCAGCAGTACACAGGAGCCGTACGCCATGACGCACCGACCCCTCGCCCCGATCGCCACCGTCGCCCCGCCTCCCACCGTCGCCCGCCACCCCGCCCACCTGGTCGGCAACACCCCGGTCCTCTGGATCGACCGGCCCTTCGCCCCGCCCGGACGGGGCTTCTTCGCCAAACTGGAGGGCGCCAATCCCGGCGGCATCAAGGACCGCCCCGGCCTGCACATGATCCGCGAAGCCCGCCGCCGCGGGGAGCTGAGGCCCGGTGCGCCCGTCGTGGAGTCGTCCAGCGGCACGCTCGGGCTCGGGCTCGCGCTGGCCGGGCTCACCTACGGGCATCCGGTGACCGTCGTGAGCGATCCGGGGATGGAGCCGGCGATGGTCCGGCTGCTGACCTCGCTCGGCGCCCACGTGGACCAGGTGCCCCAGCCGCACCCCACGGGCGGGTGGCAGGAGGCCCGCAGGGCCCGGGTCGCCGAACTCCTCGCGGCCGCCCCCGGCTCGTACTGCCCGGATCAGTACAGCAATCCGGACAACGTCGCCGCGTACGCCCCGCTCGCCGCCGAACTCACCGCGCAGCTCGGCCGGATCGACACCCTGGTCGTGGCGGTCGGCACGGGCGGGCACTCCGCCGGGATCGCCGCGGGCCTGCGCACGAGCCGCTCCCCCGGCCTCCGGGTGATCGGCGTGGACGCGACCGGCTCCGCGATCTTCGGCCAGCCTGCCGCTCCGCGCCTGATGCGCGGGCTCGGCTCCAGCATCCATCCGGCGAACGTGGCGTACGGGGAGTTCGCGGAGGTGCACTGGGTGGCGCCCGGCGAAGCGGTGTGGGCCTGCCGCCAGTTGGCGCGGCGGCACTACGCCTCGGGCGGCTGGAGCGTGGGGGCGGTCGCGCTGGTCGCGGGCTGGGTGGCGCGCACGTCGGCCCCCGGGACGCGGATCGCGGCGGTGTTCCCCGACGGGCCGTACCGCTATCTGGAGACGGTGTACAACGACAACTGGTGTACGGAGCAGGGGATTCTGGGCGTGGTGCCGCCGCCCGAGCCGGATGAGATCGCGGCGCCGGACGCGTGCGTGGTGAGCGGCTGGACGCGGTGCGGCCGGGTCCGCGATCCGCTGTGCCGCGGGGGCCGGGCGGCAACCGCGACCGCCGCTCCCGAGGCGGGTGCGGTCCGATGAGGCGACTGCGTGCGCAGGTCACATCCTTCACTCCGGCCGTACAGCTCCTGATGGTGAACCAGTTCGCCATCAACCTGGGCTTCTACATGCTCATGCCCTACCTCGCCGACCACCTCGGCCACGGCCTCGGCCTCGCCGCCTGGGCGGTGGGCCTGGTCCTCGGCGTACGGAACCTGTCCCAGCAGGGCATGTTCCTGGTCGGCGGTACGCTCGCCGACCGGTACGGCTGCAAGCCGATGATCCTGGCCGGCTGCGGGCTGCGCACACTCGCCTTCGCTCTGCTCGGCCTCGCCCAGTCGCTGCCCGCGCTGATCGCCGCGTCCGCGCTGACGGGGCTCGCGGGGGCGCTTTTCAACCCGGCGGTACGGGCGTATGTGGCGGCGGAGGCCGGGGAGGAACGGCGGGTGGAGGCCTTCGCCGCGTTCAACGTCTTCTACCAGGCCGGCATCCTCATCGGCCCGCTCGCCGGACTCGCGCTGCTGGCCTGGGACTTCCGGGCGGTGTGCGCGGCGTCTGCGGTCATCTTCGGCGCGCTCGCCCTGCTCCAGGCGCGCGCCCTGCCCGCCCGCGCACCCGCGGACCGCGGCGCCGAGCCGGCCTGGCGCGGGGTACTCAGGGACTGGCGCTCGATCGCCGCGAACCGCCCCTTCCTGCTCTTCTCCCTCGCCATGTCCGGCTCGTACGTGCTCGCCTTCCAGGTGTACCTCGCCCTGCCGCTGCGGGCACGGGACCTGTTCGGCGAACGGACCGGCCTGGTCACGGGCGCCGTCTTCGCGGTCTCGGCACTCGCGGCGCTCTCCGGCCAACTGAAGCTGACGGCGTGGGCGAAGCGCCGGCTGACCGGCCCGCGGGCCATCGCGCTCGGGCTCGCGGTGATGGGCGCGGCGTTCCTGCCCGTACTGCCCGGGCAGTACGCGGGTTCGCAGGTGTACGGGGTGATCGGCCTCGTCGCGTGCGCGGCGCTCCTTGCGTGGGGCGGAGCCCTTCTCTACCCCTTCGAGATGGACACGGTGGTCCGCCTCTCGGGCCAACGCCTGCTCGCCACGTACTACGGCGCCTACAACACCGCATCGGGCCTCGCCATCGCCCTCGGCAACCTGGCCGTCGGCGCCCTCGTCGACACAGGCACCCCCTGGCTGCCATGGACGACGCTCGCAGCGACCGGGGTGGTCTGCGCGGGGGCTGTGGTGGGGCTTGAGCGGGGTGGGTACTTGGGGGCGGGGGCGCGGGGGTTGGCGTTGACCCGGTAGGGGGCGGCGGCGGAAGGGCAGGTACAGAGGGGTCTGCGGTCCGCCGGTCAGCCGGGGTGCAGGGGGCGGAGCCCCGCGCAACGGGATGGCGGGGCGCGGCCCCACCATCACACCCCCGCCGGGGAGCGGCGGAGCTCCGTGCCGGGCCTCGGGTCCATGGCGCCATAATTGGCGTCATGGACCTCACCCCGTACGTGGACACCCTCCGCCAGGAGCTCGCCGTCGCGGCCGAGGCCGCGGGGCCGGAGGCGCGTGATCTGGCCGAGCGGCTGTCCGCGCCGCTGGAATCGGCGACCCGGCTGACCCTGCTGCACGCGCTGTCGGCGGCGATGGACGAGGTCACCCGTGAGCTCGCACCCGGCTCCGTGGACGTACGGCTGCGCGGGCTCGACCCCGAGTTCGTGGTGGCGAGCCCGCCCGCCGCCGAACCCGCCGTCCAGCTCCCGGAGCCGCCGCTGGCGCCCCCGCCCCCCACGCCGGTCGCCGCGCCCGAGGCGGATGACGGCTCGATGGCGCGGATCAACTTCCGGCTGCCCGCGCACCTCAAGGCCCGGGTGGAGGAGGCCGCGGCGCGGGACGGCCTCTCGGTGAACGCCTGGCTGGTACGCGCCGCGTCCGCGGCGATCACCCCGGCGTCGCGCCAGGAGCACCCCACGTCCCAGCCCCGCTCACGCGGAGCAGGGCAGGGATTCACCGGCTGGGTGAGCTAGGCCCTGTCTTCAAACCCCCCTCTGCCCCGCGACGCCCGGCACGCACTCTCGCTGCACCGGGCACAAGCCCGAGTACGTCCAGTACGAGGGCCTGTACCCGGCACACCGAGAGCACGCACCGGACGCCGCAGGGCCGCCCTTCGGGCGACGAGGGGGGTTTGAAGACAGGGCCTAGGGCCGAACCACCCCGCCGCTCCCGTACCGCCGAAGACCCCCGGCAGGTCGTGCCACGCGCACGATCGGCCGGGGGTTTCGCGTTTTCCGGGGCGAGCGGGCAGCGCGGCATCACGCCGCCGACCTGCGGTGAAAGGTGCGCAGCCGGGGGACCTGACACCCAGCTGGCGCCATTGGGTGCCAATGGCGCTTGACATGGCGCCATTCGTGGCGCCATATTGGCGTCATGAACCTCACCCCGTACGTGGACACCCTCCGCCAGGAGCTCGCCACCGCAGCGGAGGTCGCCGGGCCCGAGGCGCGCGGCCTGGCCGAGCGGCTCACCTGGCCGCTCGAGTCGGCCGCCCGGCTCGCGCTGCTGAGCGCCCTGTCGGACGCCATGGCCGAGGTCACCCGCGAGCTCGCCCCCGGCTCGGTGGGCGTACGGCTGCGGGGCACCGACCCGGAGTTCGTCGTCACCACACCCGAGCGGTACGAACCGCACCAGCCGCACCAGCCGCGCACGGAACGGCGCACCGCGCCGGTCACCTCACCCGCCGGTCCCGGGGCCACCACCCCGGACACGTACGCCACCGGCGCGGACACCGGCACGGACGCGGACACCGGCACAGGCGCCGACACCCCCACCGCCCGGATCAACCTCCGTCTCCCCGCCCACCTCAAGACGCAGGCCGAGGCCGCCGCCGCCCGCGAGGGGCTCTCGCTCAACGCGTGGCTCGGGCGGTCCGTCGCTGCTGCGCTGACCGCGTCGGGGACCGCGCCGCCACCCCGCGACTTCAAAGGCTGGACCACCGCCTGACCACCGGCGCCCGCCCCCAGCCCCAGACCACAGCCCACAGCCCCAAGGCACGTCAGCAGCACCCCACAAGCCTCTGCACCCGCAGACCCACACCGCCCACACCGCCCACACCACCCACCCGATCCACACGACCCACAAAGGACGGCACTCGCCATGACCACCTACGAAACCCCCACCCCCATCTCCCTCACCCTCGAAGGCGACATGATCAACCTGCGGGTTGTCGCGAGCGAGCGCAGTGACACCACCGTCGAGGTGACGCCGACCAACGACGGCAGCGAGCGCGATGTCCGCACCGCGAAGAACACCCAGGTCACCCTCTCCGGCGGCCGTCTCCTCGTGAAGGCGCCGAAATCGCGGTCCGTGTTCAACAAGTCGGGCGGTATCGACGTGGCCGTCGAACTGCCCAGCGGCTCGGCCCTGAACAGCAACGCCCCGATGATCCACATCGACGGCCAGGGCCGCCTCGGCGATGTCACGGTCAAGACGAGCATGGGCACGATCCAGCTCGACGAGACCGGCGCCGCCGCCCTCAAGACCGGCTTCGGCGACATCCGGGTGGACCGCGCACGCGGCACCGAGCACCACTTCACCTCCGGCACGGGCCGTATCGACCTCGGCGAGGTCGACGGGCCGACGACCGTGAAGAACAGCAACGGCGACACCGCCGTCGGCGAGATCAACGGCCGTCTGCAGGTCAAGTCCGCCAACGGCCGGATCTCCGTGGACACGGCGCACTCCGACGTCACCGCGACCTCCGCGAGCGGCGGCATCCGTATCGGACGGGTCGAACGCGGCAGCGTCCGCTTCGAGACCAGCGTCGGCCAGCTGGAGATCGGGATCGCCGAAGGGACGGCCGCCTGGCTGGACGTCTCGACCAAGGCCGGCTCCGTACGCAACGAACTCGGCGCGAGCGCCGGACCCGACGCGACCAAGGAGACCGTCGAGGTCCGCGGCCGCACCAGCGCGGGCGACATCATCGTCCACCGCGCCTGAGCCCGCAGGCCCCCCGCCTCTGACCCGGGGGGCGCCCCCACCCCGCGCCCCACCCCTACCCCGTCATGCCCTCAAGAAGGAGACAAACCGCCATGAACCCGGCCACCACCGCACCCCCGGCCATCACGGCCCGCGGGCTGCGCAAGTCCTACGGCGAGAAGGTCGTCCTCGACGGGATCGATCTCACGATCCCGGAGGGCAGCGTCTTCGCCCTGCTCGGCCCCAACGGCGCCGGCAAGACCACCACCGTCGAGATCCTCTCCACCCTCGTCGAGGCCGACTCCGGCGAGGCACGGATCGCCGGATACGACATGGCCGCGCAGGCCGAGCGCGTACGGAAGTCGATCGGCGTCACCGGCCAGTTCGCGGCCGTCGACAACCTGCTCACCGCGCGCGAGAACCTGCTCCTGATGGCCGACCTGGGCCACCTCCCGAAGGCACAGGGCAAACGGCGCGCCGCCGAACTCCTCGAGCGCTTCGACCTCACCGAGGCCGCGGACCGGACCGCCGCCACCTTCTCCGGCGGCATGCGCCGCAAGCTGGATCTCGCGATGACCCTGGTCAGCGCGCCCGGCATCATCTTCCTCGACGAGCCGACCACCGGGCTCGACCCGCGCAGCCGGCGCATCATGTGGGAGATGATCCGCGATCTCGTGCGCCAGGGCACCACGATCTTCCTCACCACGCAGTACCTGGAGGAGGCCGACCAGCTCGCCGACCGGATCGCGCTCCTCGACCACGGCCGGCTGATCGCCGAGGGCACCGCCGAGGAACTCAAGCGACGCATCCCCGGCGGGCATGTGCGGCTGCGGTTCACGGATCCCGAGCAGCTCGCCGCGGTCAACGGGCTCTTCGGGGTCGCGCACGCGGACGAGGAGTCGCTCACGCTGCAGATCCCCAGCGACGGCTCGACCGCCGACCTGCGCGCCGTCCTCGACGTACTCGACGGCGCCCAGGTGCACGCCGAGGAACTCACCGTGCACACACCCGACCTGGACGATGTGTTCCTGACCCTGACGGGCCGTCCCAAGGAGGAGGCGACCAGCGGGTCCCCGCTCCCCCACCAGTCGAAGTCAACATCGCAGGCACAGGCACAGTCACAGTCACAGTCGCCTTCGCAGGCGCAGTCGAAGGAGTCGGCACGATGAGCACCGCGAGCCTCACCCCCGTCCAGGCGGCGCCCGGCCGCTCCACCGCGCCGCGGGACTCGCTGACCATGCTGCGGCGCAACCTCAAGCACATGCGGCGCTACCCGGCGATGACGGTCTCGATCCTCGTCATGCCGCTGCTGTTCCTGCTGCTCTTCGTGTACGTCTTCGGCGGCGCGATCGGCACCGGCACGCTCGGCCCGGGCACCGACCGCGGCGACTACATCAACTACCTGGTGCCCGGCATCATCGTGATGACCGCGACCTCGGGGGCGGTGGCCACCGCCGTGTCCGTCTGCACCGACAAGACGGAAGGCATCATCAACCGCTTCCGCACCATGTCGATCTCCCGCGGCTCGATGCTCAGCGGGCATGTGCTCGGCAGCACCATCCAGGTCACGGGCGTGCTCGCCCTGATCACCGGTGTCTCGCTCGCGATCGGCTTCCGTCCGACCGCCTCGTTCGTCGAGTGGATCGCCGCCGCCGGGCTGCTGGTCTTCCTGGCGCTGGGGCTGAGCTGGCTGTGCGCCGGGATGGGCATGAACGCCAAGACCGTCGAGTCCGCCTCCAACGGGCCGCTGCCGCTGACGCTGCTGCCGCTCATGGGCAGCGCCATCGTGGACCCGGACTCGATGCCGGCCGGGCTGAGCTGGTTCGCCGAGTACCAGCCGTTCACACCGATCAACGAGACCGTGCGCGGTCTGCTCATGGGCGGCGGCATCGGCGACAACGGCTGGATCGCGCTCCTGTGGTGCGGCGGGCTCGCGGTCTTCGGGTACTGGTGGGCGCTGCGGGCGTACAACCGGACCGTCAAGCGGTGAGCTCGCGGATCGACGACGGATCCGGTGACGGATCCGGTAACGGAAGTCTTACGTCAGGGCTCCCGCGCGACCGGACCGGCCGCTCAAGCCGTTCAATACGGTGAGCGGCCGGTCCGGCCGCATCGGCGGTGCCATCGCCCGGCGCGGTGGTGAGGGGGTTCTGGAGGTTCCCATGTCTCGTATACGCAAGCTGCTCAGGCCGCGGTACCTGGTGAGCGCGGCGGTGGCCGGGGCGGTGCTGCTCGGGTTCGGCCTCTACTGGTTCCAGCCGTGGAAGCTGTGGCAGGACGAGACCGTGCGGGAGGCGCTGCCGGAGGTGACGGCTTCGCAGCGGCCCGGCGGCAGCGGTGACTCCGCGGACGGCGCCGGGGCCGAGGAGCCCGGGTCGGGCGGCTCGGCGGATCCGGAGGCGTCCGCCGCGGAGACTCCCGCCGCCGATGCCGGGCCGAAGACGCTCGTCCAGGGCTCGTTCATCAGCCACGAGCATGCGACGAGCGGCACGGTGCAGGTGCTCGAGCTGGCCGACGGCTCCCGGGTCCTTCGCCTGACCGACCTGGACACCAGCAACGGTCCCGACCTGAAGGTCTGGCTCACCGACGCGCCCGTCAAGGAGGGCAAGGCCGGCTGGCATGTCTTCGACGACGGCAAGTACGTCAGCCTGGGCAAGCTCAAGGGCAACAAGGGCGACCAGAACTACACGCTCCCGGCCGAGGTGAACCTCGACGACTTCGGCAGCGTGTCGATCTGGTGCGACCGGTTCGACGTGTCGTTCGGGGCGGCGGAGCTGCGGGCGGCGTAGGGGGTGTCCGGCAGGCCCCGGGACGGGCCCCGCGGAGCCGGGGCCGTACCGTGGTGGGGTGTACCGCTTCCTGCTGACGCCCCGCTGGTGGGGCATCAACCTCTTCATGGCCCTGGCCATCCCCTTCTGCATCTTCATGGGGTCATGGCAGCTCGGCCGCTTCGAGGACCGCGTCGAGGGGCACCGCGCCGCGGAGCAGCAGAGCGAGCAGGTGGGCAAGGGCAAGGCCGCCCCGCTGACCGAACTGCTCCCGGTCACCAAGGAGACCTCCGGCAAGCGGGCCACGGTGACGGGCACGTGGGCCGACCAGTTCACCGTCCCCGACCGTGAGCTCGACGGACGGCGCGGCTCGTACGTGCTCGCCCTGCTGCGGACCGAGGACGGCAAGGCCATCCCGGTGGTGCGCGGCTGGGTACCGGCCGACGCAGGGGAGCCCGCCGCCCCGGCCGGGGAGACGACCCTGACCGGTTCACTCCAGGCCTCCGAGAGCGCCGGCAGCGGCGGGGTGAGCCCGCACGGGCGCCTCGCCGAGGGCGAGCTGGGCATCATCAGCGCGGCCTCGCTGGTGAACCTCGTCCCGTACGACGTCTACGACGCGTGGATCACTGCCGACCGGCCGGCGGACGGGCTGCAGCTGGTGCCGCCGAAGGCCGCGCAGGGTACCGGCCTCGACCTCAAGGCCTTCCAGAACCTCGGCTACACCGGCGAGTGGTTCATCTTCGCGGGCTTCGTGCTGTTCATGTGGTTCCGGCTGTTCCGCCGTGAGCAGGAGTTCGCGCGGGACGCGCAGCTCGGCCTGTCCCCGGCAGGGAGCCCCGACGCTCCCGCCGGGGTGTGAGCCTGCGTTCGGACCCCACTCGCAGCGGTGCTCAGCGGTTGCCCTGACGGCGGGCCTGGACCCTCTGCTGCATCCCCCTCGTCTTCGCGCTGATGGACTGCACCTCGGGCTTCGTGCCCTTGGCGCGGGCCTGGGCGGAGGAGAGCTTGGAGTGCTGGGGGTCCTTGGGATGGTCGTGGGCGTGCTTGGCCATGGTCCACTTCCTCCTTACGAGGCGTACGTGCACCACTTTCCTCCGGATGGTCCCCTTCGGCCACCTGGGCGTGTTGTGGCCCGCCCCCGGGGACGGGGGCGGGCCACCCCGGGGGCTTCGCCCCCTGGCCCCCCTCTTTGGGGCTTCGCCCCTTGCCCCCAATCGCGCTGAACGCGCTCGTCCTCAATCGCCGGACGGGCTGGAAGGCTGGACCGAGCCAGTCCCGGAACCCCGAACGAGCCGGAAGGCTGAAGCGAGCCCGCCCCGGAACCCCGAACGAGCCGGAAGGCTGAAGCGAGCCCGCCCCGGAACCCCGAA
>NZ_JBLMKT010000190.1:0-210 GCF_047779955.1 Streptomyces lothianensis
TGGACGACGGTGTTGAGGGTGAGGCCGCGGGTGCGGGCCATGTCGGTGAGGCGGGCGGTGGTGTCGGGGTCGAGCGTCGCGGTGGCGCGGGCCGGACGGGTGGGGAGGGCGGTGTCGAGACCTGGTGCCACGAGGGTGGGTTCTTCGAGTCCTGACAGTTCCTGTGCCCAGGCGGCCAGTCCGGCGTCCTCGTCCTGTTCGGTGAGCCAG
>NZ_JBLMKT010000191.1:0-205 GCF_047779955.1 Streptomyces lothianensis
TTCCACTCGCCGCGCATGGAACCCATGCTGGACGAGTTCCGGACCGTGGTCGAGCAACTGACCTTCCACGCCCCGCGGATCCCAGTGGTCTCCAACCTCACCGGCACCCTCGCCGGGGACGAGATCCAGTCGGCGGACTACTGGGTCCGCCACGTCCGCGAGGCAGTCCGTTTCGCCGACGGCATCGGACACCTGGAAACCCAGG
>NZ_JBLMKT010000192.1:0-204 GCF_047779955.1 Streptomyces lothianensis
CGGTGTCGCGGTTCTGGCCGTAGGTGGCGAGGAGGGCCTGGGCTTCGATGGGGTCGCCGAGTGTGGTGCCTGTGCCGTGGGCTTCGACGGCGTCGACGTCGGTTGCGGGGATGCCTGCGTTGGTGAGGGCGGCGCGGATGACGCGTTGTTGGGCGGGGCCGTTGGGGGCGGTGAGGCCGTTGGAGGCGCCGTCCTGGTTGATGG
>NZ_JBLMKT010000193.1:0-204 GCF_047779955.1 Streptomyces lothianensis
AACTCCCCCTCGACCACCCCCGACCCGCCCTCGCCACCCACACCGGCGACACGGTCGACTTCCGTATCCCTGCAGACGTCCACCGCGAGTTGACCGCGCTCGCCGCTCGGACCGGCACCACCCCGTTCATGGTGCTGCACGCGGCTCTGGCAGCGGTCCTGTCCCGGCTCGGCGCGGGCACGGACATCCCCGTGGGAACCGTGG
>NZ_JBLMKT010000194.1:0-204 GCF_047779955.1 Streptomyces lothianensis
AACTCCCCCTCGACCACCCCCGACCCGCCCTCGCCACCCACACCGGCGACACGGTTCCGTTCGCTCTGGGCGCCAGGACGCACAGGGCCCTCGCGGAACTGGCCCAGCGCGAGAACAGCACCATGTTCATGGTGCTGCACGCGGCTCTCGCAGCGGTCCTGTCCCGGCTCGGCGCGGGCACGGACATCCCCGTGGGAACCGTGG
>NZ_JBLMKT010000195.1:0-201 GCF_047779955.1 Streptomyces lothianensis
CGGGTACGACGCTGGGCGATCCGATCGAGGCGCAGGCCCTGCTGGCCACGTACGGCCAGGAGCGCGACGCGGATCGGCCGTTGTGGCTCGGCTCCCTGAAGTCGAACATCGGCCACAGCCAGGCGGCGGCGGGCGTCGGTGGCGTGATCAAGATGGTCATGGCGATGCGGCATGGTGTGTTGCCTCGGACGCTGCATGTGG